>NZ_WUJP01000374.1 GCF_009806515.1 Geminicoccus flavidas
TGCCGCACGCAGGAGCGCTTCGAAGGAGCGGATCAGGTGCTGGGTCGCCACCACCTCGACCGCCAGCACCTTCTGCAGCTCGGTGGGGTCGATATGCGACGCGGGCGTCAGCGTGCCGGGCTCGCCCGCGGCATGAACCAGCAGGTCGATTCGGCCAAAGCGCTGGAACAGCATCCCACCCAGCGCGTCGACATGCTCGCGCCTTGTCAGGTCCACCGGCGCCAGCACCGCCTCCTCGCGGTCGAGTGCGCGGATCTCGTCGTCCAGCTCGTCCAGCGCCCCCCGGGTACGGCCGACGATCACGACCTTGCCGCCCTTTGCGGCCGCGGCCCGCGCCACCGCCGCACCGATCCCGCGCGAGGCCCCGGTCACGACCACGATCTGCCCGGAAAGGTCGACCGAGCTCACGCGACCGGCTCCGCCACCGGCTGGGTCGCAGGCGTGGCGTGCTCGGCCTGCCCCTCGCCCCGGTTCACCGCGTCGCGCAACGGGGTCGGATAGTCGCCGGTGAAGCAGGCATCGCAGAACTGCGGTGTGGTGCGGTCGCGGCCGGCCTCGCCGGTCGCCCGGTAGAGCCCGTCGATCGACAGGAAGGCCAGGCTGTCCACCCCGATCAGCTTGGCCATCTCGGCCACATCGTAGCGCGCGGCCAGCAGCTTGCCGCGCTCGGGCGTGTCGACCCCGTAGAAGCAGGAATGGGTGGTGGGCGGGCTCGCGATGCGCATGTGCACCTCGCTGGCGCCTGCCGCACGCATCATCTCGACGATCTTGGTGGACGTGGTGCCACGCACGATGGAGTCGTCGACCAGCACTACCCGCTTGCCCTCGATCAGCGAGCGGTTGGCGTTGTGTTTCAGCTTCACGCCCAAATGGCGGATGTGGTCGGTGGGCTCGATGAAGGTCCGGCCGACATAATGGTTGCGGATGATGCCGAGCTCGAACGGGATGCCGCTGGCCTGGGCGAAGCCCAGGGCAGAGGGCACGCCGCTGTCTGGCACCGGTACCACCAGGTCGGCCTCGACCGGGCTCTCTTTCGCCAGCTCCTCGCCGATCCGCTTGCGCACTTGGTAGACGCCGCGGTTCTGCAGGACCGAGTCCGGCCTGGCGAAATAGACATACTCGAAGACGCAGAAGCGCTGCGGCTGCTCGCGGAACGGATGGAGCGAGCGCGGGCCACGATCGTCGATGATGACGATCTCGCCGGGATCGATGTCGCGGACCAGCTCCGCCCCCATGATATCCAGCGCGACCGTCTCGGACGCCAGCACCCAAGCACTGCCGAGCTTGCCCAGCACCAGCGGCCGGATCCCCAAGGGGTCGCGCACGCCGATCAGTGCATCCGCCGAGAGGGCCACCAGCGACCAGGCGCCCTCGATCTGGAACAGGGCGTCGGTCAGCCGCTCGACCACGTCCTGGCGGTGCGAGCGGGCGATCAGGTGAACCAGCACCTCGGTGTCCGAGGTCGACTGAAACAGGGAGCCATCGTTCACCAGCCGCTTCTTCAGCGCCATGGCGTTGGTGAGGTTGCCGTTATGCGCGATGGCGAGGCCGCCGAACGCATAGTCGGCGAATAGCGGCTGGACGTTGCGCAGCTCCGAGGCGCCGGTGGTCGAGTAGCGGACATGGCCCACCGCCGCCTGGCCGGGCAGCGCCTCGATCACCGAGCGCTTGCTGAAGTCGTCGTCCACCAGGCCGATCGCCCGGTGGCTGAGGAAGCGGCCACCGTCCAGGCTGACGATGCCGGCGGCTTCCTGGCCGCGGTGCTGCAGGGCATGAAGCCCCAGTGCGGTGACCGCCGCGGCGTCGGCATGGCCCCAGACGCCGAAGCAGCCGCACTCCTCGTGCAGCTTGTCGTCGTCGAACGGCAGGGCTCGTTCGGGCAAGGACATGGGCCTACTCACTCGCTTTCCTGCTGCTCGACCAGCCGCTCCATCGCCGACCGTGAGGCAGCGCCGTAACCTTGCTCGGCGGTCGCACCGGACGGCTGCCCGTCCAGGAGACGACGCGGGTCGGCCAGGTCCTGAATGGTCCCGGCCCCTTTCTCGAGCGCATCCAGGCTTCGTTCCGCGAACTCCGCGGGCAGCATGCCGTCCAGCACCAGCGCCGCGGTCTGCACCTCGGGCAGGAGCCAGGCGTTCTTGACCCAGATCGGATGGTCCTCAATCGGCACCAGGCGGACCGCGACCAGATAGACCGCCGCCACCACCAAAACGCCACGGAAGACGCCGAACACCAAGCCCAGCAGCCGGTCGATCCCGGACAAGCCACTATCGTCGACACCTCTTACCAGCATCGACGCCACGAGCTTGTAAATGATGAGCGGAACCAGAAACACAAGGACCGCCGTGATCGCGTCGACCACCAGGCTCTGCGCCACCGCACCGGCCACGATCTCGCGCACCGGCGTCCAGAGCCAGATCGCGGTCAGCACCGCGCCGCCCCAGGTGAGCAGCGTCATCAGTTCGCGCACGAAGCCGCGGGCAAGTGCCAGCACCGCGGACACCAGCACGATCGCGATCACGCCCAGGTCGAAGGCGGTCAGTTCGGGAAGGCTGCCCATCAATCCACTCCGGTCCGGACCCGCGGCCGCCGCCCCGGCGCCGCCGCGGGCGAGAACATCGCCACCAGATCCCCTACCCGCCGGACCGGCGTCACCTCGACCTGGGTGGCCTTCCCGGCAGCGCCGGGCGGCGCCACCACCTGCGTGAAGCCGAGCTTGGCCGCTTCCCGGATGCGCAGCTCGCTCTGGGTGACGCTGCGCACCTCGCCCCCCAGACCCACCTCACCGAAGAACACCGCCTTCTCCGGCCCAGGACGGTCCAGGAGCGAGCCGATCAGCGCCGCCGCCACCGCCATGTCGGCGGCCGGCTCGTTGATCCGCAGCCCGCCAGCGACGTTCAGGTACACGTCGCGCCCGGACAGCTCCAGGCCGCAGCGCGCCTCCAGCACCGCCAGCAGCATCGCCAGCCGGTTATTGTCCCAGCCGACCACCGCACGCCTGGGGCTGCCCGGCGCCACGTTGCCGACGAGCGCCTGGATCTCCAGCAGCACCGGGCGGCTGCCCTCGATCCCGGCATAGACCGCGGAGCCCGCCAGTCCCTCCTCGCGCTCGGACAGGAACAGGGCCGAGGGGTTGGTGACCGGCACCAGGCCCGCCTCCTGCATCTCGAACACGCCGATCTCGTTGGCCGGGCCGAACCGGTTCTTGACCGCACGCAGGATGCGGAACTGGTGGCCGCGCTCGCCTTCGAAATAGAGCACGGTGTCGACCATGTGCTCCAGGACGCGGGGGCCGGCAATCTGGCCCTCCTTGGTGACATGGCCCACCAGCAGTACCGCCGTCTGCCGGGTCTTGGCGAAGCGGATCAGGGCGTCGGTCGAGGCGCGTAGCTGGGTCACCGTGCCCGGCGCCTGGTCGAAGCCCTGGGTGAACATGGTCTGGATCGAATCGACGATCAGCAGGTCCGGCGCCAGCCCCGCCGCCAGAGTGGTCAGAATGTCGGCCACCGCATTCTCCGCGGCCAACTCCATCTTGCTGTCGGCCAGGCCCAGGCGATGGGCGCGCAGCCGCACCTGGTCGATCGACTCCTCGCCCGTGACATAGACCACCCGCCGCCCGGCACGGGCCAAGCCGGCACCAGCCTGCAGCACCAGGGTCGACTTGCCGATCCCGGGATCGCCGCCGATCAGCAGTGCAGAAGCCGGCACCAGCCCGCCGCCGAGCGCCCGGTCCAGCTCGTCGATGCCAGAGCCGATCCTGGGCGGGGCGCTGGCAGCACCGCTCAGGCCCACCAGCTCCACCCGCCGGCCGCGCGTGCGTGTGGCGGCGGCACTGCCGGTGCCCTTGGGCTGGACGGTCTCCTCGACGAAGCTGTCCCAGGCGCCGCAATCGTCGCAGCGGCCGTGCCAGCGCGACGTCACTGCCCCGCAGGACTGGCAGACGAAGCGGCGTTCAACGCGTGCCATCAGGCTCCTCGCCGCAAGCTTGAACAGGCCGGGCTCAGCGGGTCCCCACCGTGATCGGCCCCTCGGCGCGCCCATGGATGAACTGGTCGACGAAGTCGTTGCCGGAGCGGTCGAGATCCTCGACCCGTCCGTACCAGATCACCCTGCCCTCGTAGAGCATGGCGACATAGTCGGCGATCTTACGCACCGACGCCATGTCGTGGGTGATCGAGAGCGCCGTGGCCCCCATCGCCCGGGTCAGCGAGCGGATCAGGTCGTTGATCACGTCGGCCATGATCGGGTCGAGCCCGGTGGTCGGCTCGTCGAAGAACAGGATCTCGGGCTCCAGCGCCACCGCCCGGGCCAGGCCCACCCGCTTCTGCATGCCGCCCGACAGCTCGGCCGGCATCAGGTCGGCGACGTCGGCGGCAAGGCCGACCTTTCCCAGGTTCTCGACCGCGATGCGCCTGGCCTCGTCCCGGCCGATCCTCTGCCGCGCCCGCACGCCGAAGGTGACGTTCTCCCAGACCGGCAGGGAGTCGAACAGGGCGCCGCCCTGGAACAGCATGCCGAACTTGTGGCGGATCCCCTCGAGGTCGCGCCCGGACGCACCCACGACCTCGCTGCCATCGACCCTGATCGAACCCTGGTCCGCCTGGAGGATCCCCAGGATGCATTTCAGCAGGACCGACTTGCCAGTGCCCGAGCCGCCGATCACCACGACCGAGCTGCCGGCCGGCACGTCCAGGTCCAGCCCCCTCAGCACGTGCTTGCGGCCGAAGGATTTTTGCAGACCCCGGATGGCGATCTTGGCGGGAGCTTCGGTCATCGGCTGAAGAAGATCTCGGTCAGGATGTAGTCGAACACCAGGATCATAATGGACGCGGTCACCACCGCCCTGGTGGTCGCCGCACCCACGCCCTGGGCACCGCCGCGGCTCTGGTAGCCATTCCAGCAGCCCATCAGGGTCACGATGAAGCCGAACACCGCCGCCTTCACCAGGCCCACCACGACATCCTGCGTTTCCAGATACTGCAGGGTCTGGTCGATATAGGTGTAGGGGCTGAAGCCCAGTTTCGAGGTGCCCACCACGAAGCCGCCGAACACGCCGATGATGTCGGCGACCAGCACCAGGAGCGGCAGCATCAGCGTGCCGCCCAGCAGGCGCGGGAAGATCAGGTAGCGGTGCGGGTCGGTGGACAGGGTGGTGAGCGCATCGATCTGCTCGGTGACCCGCATGGTACCGAGCTCCGCGGCCATCGCTGCACCGACCCGGCCCGCCACCATCAGCCCGGCCAGCACCGGGCCCAGCTCGCGGGTGAGCGACACCACCACGATGGTCGCCACCGCGGATTCCGCCTCGAAGCGGGCAAAGCCGGTATAGGACTGCAGCGCCAGCACCATGCCGGTGAAGATCGCGGTGAGCCCCACCACCGGCAGGGAGTAGTAGCCGATGTCGATCATCTGGCGCAGGATCTGCGCGGGATACCAAGGGCCCGCCAGGCCGCGGCCGATCGAGACCAGTGCGAAGGTGGCGATCGACCCGATCTGCTGGCAGAAGTCGAGCAGCCCGGCGCCGATCCGGCGCAGCGGGTTCAAGCGGTACCTCCAAGGTAGCGGCGTTCGATCCGCGGCCCCAGCCGCACCAGCAGCTCATAAGGGATGGTGCCGGCCGCCGCGGCATAGCGTTCCACTGAGCCCGGACCGCCCAGCACCTCGACCTGGGTCCCCGGACGGACCCGGCCGCCCAGGGTAGTCACGTCGATCGTGACGAGATCCATCGAGATGCGGCCTACGACCGGCACGTCCACTCCCGCCACGTTCACGGAAACCTTGCCGCCAGCTGCACGCAGGAGGCCATCGGCATAGCCGAGCGGCAGGGTCGCGATGCGCATGCCCCTGCTCACGGCGTGGGTGGCACCGTAGCCCACCGCACCCGGAGCCTCAACCTCGTGGACCTGGGTCACGGAGGTGATGAGCCGAACCACCGGCCGGAGATCGATCGGCGAGCCCGCCACCGGCTGCGCGCCGTAAAGGGCGATGCCCGGCCGCACCAGGTCAAAATGGAACCGCTCGCCCAGCAGCACGCCCGACGAGGCGGCGAGGCTGGCCGGTGCCGGCGGCAGCAGGGCGCGGCGCTCCTCGAACGCCTGGAGCTGCCCCTCGTTCAGCGGATGGCCGGGCTCGTCGGCCACGCCCAGATGGCTCATCACCTGGACCAGCTTGATCCCGATAAGGTCGATGTCGAGCAGGTCGACGCGATCGAAGCCCAGCCGGTGCATGCCGGTATCGAGCTGGATCGCGGCCGGCAGCTTCCGGCCGAGCTGGCCCGCGAGGGCCCGCCAGTGGGCGAGCTGCGAGGGGTCGTTCAGCACCGGCAGGATCCGCGCCTCGGCCAGCTCGCGCTCCGCTCCCCTGCCAGGCCCGCCCAGCAGGAAGATCCGCGCCTCCTGCTGGGTCCGGCGCAGTGCCAGCGCCTCTTCCGTCGTGGCGACGAAGAAGGTCCGGCAGCCGTCCGCCGCCAGCGCCGCCGCGACCCGGTCTGCCCCCAGTCCGTAGCCGTCGGCCTTGAGCACGCCCGCGACCTCGGCACCCGCGGCCAGGCGCATCATCAGCCGCCGGTTCTGGACGATCGCGTCCAGGTCGACCTCGAGCACGGGCCGGTCCAGGTTGGCCGGTCCGTCAGTAGGGTGGGGCATCGCTGTAGTCGATCAGCTCGGGATTGCGGAAGCGGCCGAAGCTCGCGTCGAACTGCAGGGTCACGCTGCCGATCGGCCCATGGCGCTGCTTGGCGATGATCACGTCGGCCTTGTTGGCGCTCTCCTGGAACCGCTCGGCCCAGGCATTGTAGCGCTCGTTGAACTT
>NZ_WUJP01000375.1 GCF_009806515.1 Geminicoccus flavidas
CTCGCGGGTCTCCTCGGGCCGCTGCTTGGGCTCGGCGCGCGACAGGTAGTATTCGTCGCGATAGACGAACATCACCACGTCGGCGTCCTGCTCGATCGAGCCCGATTCGCGCAGGTCCGAGAGCATCGGCCGCTTGTCCTCGCGCTGCTCGACCGCGCGCGAGAGCTGCGAGAGCGCCAGGACCGGAATGTTCAGCTCCTTGGCGATCGCCTTCAGCCCCTGGGTGATCTCGCTGACCTCCTGGACCCGATTGGCCTGGGACGCGGCGCTGCCACGCAGGAGCTGGAGATAGTCGACCACCAGCAACGACAGGCCGTAGCGGCGCTTGAGCCGCCGGGCGCGGGTGCGCACCGCCTGGATGCTGAGCGCCGGCGTGTCGTCGATATAGAGTGGGCGGCGCGCCAGCTCCTGGCTGGCGACCACGAGGCGCTTCCAGGCATCCTCGTCGAGCATGCCTCGGCGCAACTCGTCCGACGGGATCCGCGATTCCGCCGATAGGAGCCGGGTGGCCAGCTGTTCCGCCGACATCTCCAGCGAGAACACGCCCACCGGGTAGAGCTTGCTCTCGTCTTCCTCGTCCATCGGCGTCGCCGCGGAGTTGGCGGCGATCGTCACCGCCAGCGCCGTCTTGCCCATGGACGGGCGGCCGGCCAGGATCAGCAGGTCCGAGGGCTGCAGCCCGCCTAGCTTCTCGTCCAGGCCCTGCAGCCCGGTCGGCACGCCGGTGACCCGCCCGGCCTTCTTGAAGGCGGCCTGGACCAGGTCGACCGCCGCGGTGATGACGTTGGTGAAGGGGCGAAACCCGCCTTCCGCGGCCCCGGCCTCGGCCAGCCGGAACAGCTTCTGCTCCGCTTCCTCGATCTGCTCCCGGCCCGACGCCATCTCGGCCTTATCGTGGGCGCGGTTGACCACCTCGCTGCCGACATCGATCAGGCCGCGCTTGAGCGCCAGGTCGTGGATCTGCTCGGCATAGTGGCCGACATCGACCACCGCCTCGGCGGCGCGGGCGAGCTTGGCGAGGTACTTCGCCCCCTCCATGCCCTTGAGTGCCTCGTCGTCCTCGAACAGGAGCTTGAGCGTCACCGGGTCCGCAAGCAGGCCGCGCTCGATCCGCTGCTGGCAGATCGTCCAGATCCGGGCATGGACCGGCTCGTAGAAATGCTCGGCGGTCAAAAACTCCGCCGCGCGGTGGAACGCCTCGTTGTCGACCAGGATGCCGCCCAGCACCGCCTGCTCCGCCTCCAGATTGTGCGGACGAACGCGGAAACCGGCCGACGCCTCTTCGGACGCCGAGGCCTTCATGTCGGCTAGGCTGCTCATGGGGCACCCCTGTACCAGCCGCCGCCCGGCCGGGCGAGCCCAGGCCGGCGACACCGCCGCACGAACTTGGCGACCGGCGGCCAATTCATGATAGACTGATCGTTCGACTGGGCGGACCTGCAACGAGGCGGGAACCGGATCATGCCGAGCGTTTTTGCACAAACGAACCCGAGAACGGCAAAAACCTTAGCTATATCAACGACATGGCGAGTTCCGGCACCGCGCCCGGCACCACCGGCGGACCAGACGCAAACTTCTGCACGAACAAACCCGAGAACTACAAAAAGCCGAACTCCTTCAAGGAGTTGACCGTCCGCCACCCTGTCCGTCGGTCTCCCGAGCTAGCCGGGTGGCCCAACGATCCGGCCTCAGCCTTCCATCTTCAGCGCCGCCAGGAAGGCCGCCTGCGGGATCTCGACCTTGCCGATCGAGCGCATCCGCTTCTTGCCGGCCTTCTGCTTCTCCAGGAGCTTGCGCTTGCGGGTGACGTCGCCGCCATAGCAGCCGGCGATCACGTCCTTGCGGAACGGCTTGATCGTCTCGCGCGCGATGATCTTGGCGCCGATCGCGGCCTGGATCGCGATCTGGATGTTCTGCCGCGGGATCAGCTCCTTCAGCCGCTCGCACAAGGCCCGGCCGCGGTTCTCGGCCGCCGAGCGGTGGACGATCAGCGCCAGGCTGTCGACCGGGTCGCCGTTGATCAGGATCGACAACTTGACCAGGTCGCTCTGCTCGTACTCGCCGAGCTGGTAGTCGAAGCTGGCATAGCCTCGGCTGAGCGACTTCAGCCGGTCGTAGAAGTCGTAGACCACCTCGCCCAGCGGCAGGTTGTAGACCACCATCGCCCGG
>NZ_WUJP01000376.1 GCF_009806515.1 Geminicoccus flavidas
TTGCCGACATAGGTCAGCTCGATCTGCCGGCCGCGCTTCTCCGAGCAGAGCGACAGGATCGCCCCCAGATACTCGTCCGGCACCAGGATGGTCGCCTTGATCCAGGGCTCCTGGATGAAGTCGATCTTGGTGACGTCCGGATAGTCCGCCGGATTGTGCATCTCGTGCACGCTGCCGTCGGTCATGTGCACCTTGTAGATGACCGACGGAGCCGTGACGATCAGGTCGAGATCGAACTCGCGATCCAGTCGCTCCTGGATAATCTCCAGATGGAGGAGGCCCAAAAAGCCGCAGCGGAAGCCCGGCCCCAGCGCCAGCGACTGCTCGGGCTCGTAGGCGAAGCTGGCGTCGTTCAGGCGCAGCTTGGCCAAGCTCTCGCGCAGATTGCCGAACTCGGCCGTGTCGGTCGGGAACATCGAGCACCAGACCACCGGCTGGGACGGCCGGAAGCCCGGCAGCGGCTCCGGGGCCGGCCGCCGCTCCTCGGTGATCGTGTCGCCCACCTGGGCATCCGCCAGTTCCTTGATGCCGGCGGTGAGGAAACCCACCTCGCCAGGGCCCAGCGAGTCCACCTCGACCTTCTTGGGCGTGAACACGCCGACCCGGTCGACCGGATGCACCGCGCGGGTGCCCATCATCTGGATGCGCGTGCCCTTGGAGATCGTGCCCTCGCGGATCCGGATCAGCACGACCACGCCCAGATAGGGATCGTACCAGCTGTCCACGACCAGGGCGCGCAGCGGCGCATCCGGGTCGCCCTTCGGTGCCGGGATCTGGCGGACCACTGCCTCCAGCACCTCATCCACGCCCTGGCCGGTCTTGGCCGAGATCATCAGTGCCTCGGAGGCATCCAGGCCGATGATGTCCTCGATCTGCGCCTTCACCCGGTCGGGCTCGGAGGCCGGCAGGTCGACCTTGTTGAGGACCGGGATCAGTTCCAGGTCGGCGTCGATCGCCTGATATGCATTGGCCAGGGTCTGCGCCTCGACGCCCTGGGTGGCGTCGACCAGCAGGATGGCCCCCTCGCAGGCCCGCATCGACCGCGACACCTCGTAGGAGAAGTCCACATGGCCGGGCGTGTCGATCAGGTTGAAGATATAGTCGTGGCCGTCCCTCGCCCGGTAGGCGAGCCGGACGGTCTGCGCCTTGATCGTGATGCCGCGCTCGCGCTCAATGTCCATGCTGTCCAGCACCTGGCTGGTCATCTGGCGCGCCTCAAGCCCGCCGCACATCTCGATGAAGCGGTCGGCGAGCGTCGACTTGCCGTGGTCGATATGCGCGACGATGGCGAAGTTGCGGATACGGGCGAGGTTGGTCATGGCAGCCTGGATGGGACGCGGCAGGTGCTATCTGCACGGACCCGCACCAGAAGCCAAGCCCCGGGCACGCAATCCCGGGGCACATGAAACTGCGATCGATCGTGCAGCCGGTCAGCCGCGGCCGCTACGTTCCGCCTCGTACTTGGCCTTCATCGCCTCCACCGCCTGGGCCTGCTGGCCGGCCAAGTCGCCGCGCACCGCCCGTGCCCGCTCGGTAGCCTCGATCGTGGGCCGGTAATGGCCCTGGAAGTGCGGCATCACGCTGCGCGCCACCAGCTCGAAGCTGCGCTTGGTGGCATCCGGGTCCGCCCATTCATGGGCCAGCATCAGGTAGGCGCCGAAGCCACCGTTGGACTGCCGGTCCAGCCGCTCGATCTGCGCCGCCACCATCTCGGGCGTGCCGATCACGCCGATGCCCGACTGGTTCACGAACTCGGTCATCTCGTGCGGGTCGTTGCCGTCCACCACCATCTGCGGGAAGGCCGCGACCGACTGGAAGTAGCGGAACCACTGCTCGATGCCGTAGCGCACCTCCGCATAGGCCTGCTCCACGGTAGGCGCGCAATGGACCGGCCCGACCAGCCGCCACTTGGCGCGGTCGACGGTGGTGCCATAGTGCTTCGCCTGCTCCTCCATCACGTTCCAGTGCAGGGCCAGCGCATCGAAGCCCGCCGCCAGCGTGGCGCCCACCGCCAGCAGGCCCACGCCATGGCGGCCGGCCAGCCTCGGCCCGGACGGCGAGGCGGCGGCGGCCACACAGATGTCGAACAGGGGCTCGGAATAGGGCCGCAGATGCAGCCGGGCCTCGCGCAGGTCCCAGCGCTCGTTCTTGAAGGTGACCGGCTCCTCGCTGGTGAGGAGCTGCATGATGATCGTGAAGCTCTCCTCCAGGAGCCGGCGGGTGTCCGATTGCTGGATGCCGATCATCTGCGCATCGGTCGGCAAGGCACCTGGCCCGGCGCCGAACATCACCCGCCCGCGGCTCAAATGGTCGAGCATCACGATCCGCTCGGCCACCCAGAGCGGGTTGTGGTAGGACAGGCTGATTACGCCGGTGCCAAGCTTGATGTGCCGGGTCCGCTCGATGGCCGAGGCGATGAAGATCTCCGGCGAGGCGATCAGCTCGCTGCCGGCCGAATGATGCTCGCCGATCCAGGCCTCGTCATAGCCCAGCCGGTCCAGGTGCTCGACCAGCTCCAGGTCGCGCTGGAGCGCCAGGGTCGGGTTGGTGCCGGGCGCATGGAACGGCGCCATGAACATGCCGAAGCGCAGCCTCTTGGCCATCTCGTCTTCCCTGATCGTCGGATGCCGGATGTCCCTGCACCGGCCCTGCCGGCAGACAAACCGGTCATGGCCGGGCAGGCAAGCCCGAAGCGGCAATGACGACAGGACCGAGGAAGGACGCGCCAGGCTAGCGGCGCGTCCTCGGCTCCAGCTTCAGCCGCGCAGGCTGGCGCCGGTCGCCTTGGCCACGCTCGCCACGATCCGCTGCGAGACGGCCTCGATCGCCGGTTCGGTGAGCGTGCGGTCTTGCGCCTGCAGGCGCACGGCCACCGCCACCGACTTCTTCCCCGGCTCCACGCCCTGGCCGCGATAGACGTCGAACACCGACACCTCGCGGACCAGCTGCTTTTCCGCTTGGCGGATCGCCTTGAGGATCGCGTCCACGGTCACCCCTTCCTCCACCAGGAAGGCGAAGTCGCGCTCCACTGCCGGGAAGGGCGATGCCTGCAAGGCACCCTTGCCGCGCACGGCCCTGGCCCGGGGCTTGGGCAGGCTGTCCAGATCGAACTCGAACGCCACCACCGGCAGCTCGATGCCGAGCTCGGCCAGCACCGCCGGATGGATCTCGCCGAAGGAGGCCAGCACCTGCGGGCCCAGCCGCACCCGGCCGGAGCGGCCCGGATGGAACCAGTCCGGCGCGTCCGTGCTGATCTGCGCGGTATCGACCTTGGCACCGGCCGCCGTCAGCAATGCGAGCACGTCGGCCTTGATGTCGAACACGTCCACATTGCGCACCGGCTCCAGCCAGTTGCGCTGGCGCAGCTCGCCAAAGCGCAGCCCGGCACAGTTCCAGGCTTGGCGGCCGGGCTCGGCCGCCATGAAGCGCGGCCCGACCTCGAACAGCCCGCCACCGCGGAAGCCCCGGTCGACATTGCGCCGGACCGCGGCCAGCAGGTTCGGCAGGAGCGAGGGCCGCAGTGCCGAGAGGTCGGCATGGATCGGGTTCTGCAGTCGGATCGGCTCCGCCGCACCGAAGCGCATCGCCAGCCCTTCCGGCATGAACGACCAGGTCACCGCCTCCATCAGCCCGCGCGCGGCCGCCAGGCGGCGCACGTCGGAACGGCGCCGCTGCTCAGGGGTGAGCACCTGGGCGGACACGGCCGCCATGCGCGGCACCGAGACCGGCGGGATGTGGTCGTAGCCGTGCAGGCGCGCCACCTCCTCGACGATGCAGGCCTCGGTCGAGACGTCGTGCCGCCAGGAGGGGATGGTGATCTCGTAGAGGTCGGGGCCGCCGTCCACGCCGAAGCCCAGCGCCTTCAGCCCGGCCTCCATCTCGTCGCGCTCGACCGTGATCCCGGCCAGCCGCCCGATCTGGGCGGTGTGGAAGGTAAGCCTTCCCCGCACTTCCGGCACCTTGCCGGCGATCTCCACCGGGCCAGCCCGGCCGCCGCACAGCTCCAGGATCAGCCGAGTCGCGAACTCGGTGCCCGGCAGCACCAGCCCGGCATCGATGCCGCGCTCGAACCGGGCCCGCGCATCACTGTCGATGCTAAGGCGCCGCCCGGTCTCGGCGGTGCGCAGCGGGTCGAACAGCGCCACCTCCAGCACCACGTCGGTGGTGCCCTCGTCGCAGCTGGTGGATTCGCCACCCACTACGCCGGCCAGGCTCACCACGCCGGTGTCGTCGCAGATCACCGTCATGCCGGCGGTCAGCGTGTGGGTGCGGCCGTCCAGCCCGACCAGCGTCTCCCCGCCCTCGGCCTCGCGCAGCACGAGATCGCCCTGCAGCTTGTTCCGGTCGAACACGTGCAGCGGGCGGCAGAGGTCGAAGGTCAGGTAGTTGGTGATGTCCACCAGCGCCGAGATCGGCCGGAGCCCGATCGCCGTGAGCCGGCGCTGCAGCCAGTCGGGGCTGGGCCCGTTGCGCACGCCCTTGATGGTGCGGGTCACGAACAGCGGACAGGCGCCCTCATTGCCCGGGGCGAAGGCCAGGCGGGTGCGGGTCACCGCGTCGGTGCCGGGTGCCACCGGGCTGAAGTCGCGCGACTTCAGCCTGCCCAGGCCGGCTGCCGCCAAGTCGCGGGCGATGCCGTTGACGCCGAAGCAGTCGGCCCGGTCGGGCGTGACCTTCAGCTCGATGACCGGCCCCTCGATGCCGAGCGCTGCCACCGCCGGCATACCGACCTCGGGCTCGCCCGGCAGGTCGATGATGCCCTCATGGTCCTCGCCCAGGCCCAGCTCGCGCCAGGAGCACATCATGCCCTCGGACGCGACGCCGCGAATCTCCGCCTTGGTCAGGGTGACCCCGGTGGCCGGCACGACATGGCCAGGACGCGCCAGGATGCCACGCAGGCCCTGGCGCACGTTCTGGGCGCCGCAGACCACGCTCAGCACGCCGTCGGCGGTCCGCACCTTGAGCGCGGAAAGCCGGTCCGCCTGCGGATGGCGCGCCACCTCGATGATCTCGGCCACCTGGAACCCGGCCAGCGCGGCACCCGGATCGGTGACGTCCTCGACCTCGAGACCCAGATCGGTGAGCTTCTTGGCGATGGTCTCGACACCCGCCGTGGTGTCGAGATGCTCCTTCAGCCAGGGCAGCGTGAACTTCATCGGGACAGCCCCCCAGCCAGGGTGGGAACGTCGAGCGGCATGAAGCCGTAATGCTTCAGCCAGCGCAGGTCGGCCTCGAAGAAGGTGCGCAGATCGGGAATGCCGTACTTGAGCATGGCGACCCGGTCGATGCCCATGCCGAAGGCGAAGCCCTGCCACTCGTCGGGATCGAGATTGACCGCGCGCAGCACCTTGGGATGGACCATCCCGCAGCCCAGGATCTCCAGCCAGTCGCTGCCCTCGCCGACGACCAGCTCGCCCTGCGACCGCTTGCAGCCGATATCCATCTCCGCCGACGGCTCGGTGAACGGGAAGTAGGACGGCCGGAAGCGGACCGGGATCCGGTCGCTCTCGAAATAGCTGCGCACGAAGTCGATCAGGCAGCCCTTGAGGTGCCCCATATGGGTGCGCCGGTCGATCAGCAGCCCCTCCACCTGATGGAACATCGGCGTGTGGGTCATGTCGCTGTCGACCCGGTAGGTCCGGCCGGGTGCGATGATGCGGAACGGCGGCTTGCCGGCCAGCATGGTGCGGATCTGCACCGGGCTGGTGTGGGTGCGCAGGAGGAGCGGGGCCCCGTTCTGCTCGGCTTCGAGATAGAACGTGTCGTGCATCTGCCGGGCGGGATGCTCCTTCGGCAGATTGAGTGCCTCGAAATTGTGGAAGTCGTCCTCGACGTCCGGCCCCTCGGCCACCGCGAAGCCCATGTCGGCGAAGATCGCGATGATCTCGTCGGTGACCTGGCTGACCGGGTGGATCCGCCCGACCTGCTCCTCGCGCGCCGGCAGGGTCACGTCGACCCGCTCGGCCTGGAGGCGGGCTTCCAGGGCCGCGGCCTGCAGCCCGGCCTTGCGTTCGCCGAGTGCGGATTCGAGCCGGTCCTTGAGCTCGTTGATCTGGCGGCCGGCCTCCTTACGGCTGTCCGGGTCCATGCCGCCCAGCTGCTTGAGCAGGCCGGTGACGGCACCCTTCTTGCCCAGATAGGAGACGCGCACCTCGTCCAGGGCGCGCAGGTCGGCGGCGGCATCGATGGCAGCCAGGGCCTGGTCGCGCAGACTTCCGACATCGAGGGTCATGATCGGTTCCGGGGCGTTGGTCCGGGAGGAGAAAAGCAAAAAGGGGCCGAGTGGCCCCTTCGCAGTCGCTCAATCGAAGCGGTCGTCGGATCGGCCGACCGTGCCTCGGCCCCGCGATCGCGGGGCCAGGGCGGTCAGGCCGACAGCGCACCCTTCGCCTGAGCGACGATGCCGGCAAACGCGGCCGCATCGTGCACGGCAATGTCGGAGAGCACCTTGCGGTCCAGCTCGATGCCCGCCAGCGACAGACCGTGGATCAGGTTGCCGTAGGTCATGCCTTCCTGGCGCGCCGCGGCGTTGATCCGCTGTATCCACAAAGCGCGGAAGTCGCGCTTCTTGTTGCGACGGTCGCGGTAGGCGTACTGGAGCGCCTTCTCCATCGACTGCATCGCGGTGCGGATGCAGGTAGACCGCCGGCCGCGATGGCCCTTGACCTGGTCCAGGACCTTCTTGGTCCTGGCGTGGGAGGTGACCCCCCGGCTGACGCGCGCCATTTCAGCGAACTCCGAATCGAATAAAGGGTCAGGCGTACGGCATCATGATCTTGACGAGAGCGGCGTCGCCACGCTCGAGATAGTGGGCACCGCCGCGATGGCTGACCTTGGCCTTCTTGGGCTTTGCGGTGAGGCAGTGGCGATGATTCGCACCACCATGCTTGACCTTGCCAGAGGCTGTGAAGCTAAAGCGCTTCGCGGCACTCCGCTTGGTCTTCATCTTCGCCATGATCTGCTCCGGAGACGACAAAAGCCACGGCGGCGAAGACGCCACCGTCCGTGGCGGCGGGTGATAGCCGAACTGCGCGGTCCCTGCAACCTGTCTCGTGCCGTCCATCCGCTGCGATCGGACGCACCGGCACCACCCCCGCCATACCCACATGCAGGAAAGACAATCCCGGTCACATTCGAAGAATCCGCCATGGCTCTCGGCAGCATCCCCCGCCCCGGCATCGACGAGGAGCGCATCCACGCCCTGGTCCACGGCTTCTACGCCGCGGTGCGCGCCGACGACCTGATCGGCCCGGTGTTCTTGGGCAGGATCCAGCCGGAGCGCTGGCCGGTCCATCTGGACAAGATGTGCGCGTTCTGGTCGTCGGTGCTGCTGCGCACCAGCCGCTATGACGGCCGCCCGCTCCGGCCGCATCTGCTGATGCCCGAACTCTCGGACGCACATTTCCAGCGCTGGCTGGCCCTGTTCCGGGCCACGGCCAGCAAGGTGTTCGAGCCGGACGCAGCTCCGGTCGTGATCGGCTTCGCCAAGCGGATCGCCCAGAGCTTCCGCATGTCGATCGCCTTTCACCGCGGCGAGGACGCGGCGGGCCTGGGGCCCCTGCCCGCCTGAACTCCCCGCCCGCCCGGGGGCGCCCTCAGAACTCGGCCGGAGCCTCGACGCCCGAGCCGTCCAGTGCGGTGCGGATCGCCCCCTTGAGCCGCTCCAGCCCGTCCTCCGAGCTGGCCTCGGCGCGGGCCACCAGCACGGCCTGGGTGTTGGAGGCGCGGAGCAGCCACCAGCCGTCCTCGGTATCGACCCGCACGCCGTCGATGTCGTTCACCTTGGCACCCTGGCTCGCCAGCTTCGTCTTGACGTGCTGGATCGCCGGGAACTTGACCTCCTCTTCGCAGTCGAAGCGGATCTCGGGCGTGGCGATCACGTTGGGCATCGCATCGCGCCAGTCCTTCAGCGTCCGGCCGCTGCGCGACAGGATGTCCAGGAGGCGCACGGCGACGTAGAGCGCGTCGTCGTGGCCGTAGAACTTGTGCTTGTAGAAGATGTGGCCACTCATCTCGCCCGAGAGCGGCGCCTCCTCCTCGATCATCTTGTCCTTGATGAGCGAGTGGCCGGTCTTCCACATGATCGGCCGGCCGCCGAGGCGCGTGATCTCGTCGAACAGGCCCTTGGACGACTTGATGTCGGCGATCACCGCCGCCCCGGGCATCTCCGGCAGGATGTCGGCTGCGAGGATCTGCAGGATCTGGTCGCCCCAGACGATCCGGCCAGTGGAATCGACTACGCCGATCCGGTCGCCGTCCCCGTCGAAGCCGATGCCGATCTCGGCACCCGACGACCGCACCCGCTCGATCAGCGTCACCAGGTTCTCCGGGACGGTCGGGTCGGGATGGTGGTTGGGGAAGCGGCCGTCCACCTCGGCGAACAGGCACTCGTGGGTGCCCGGCAGCTTTGCCACCAGGGCGGTCATGGCCGGGCCGGCAGCACCGTTGCCGGCGTCCCAGACCGCATGGACCGGCCTCGTACCCTGGTAGTCCTTGGCGAGCCGCGTGACATAGTCGTCGAAGACCGAGACCTCCTCGACCTTGCCCTTGCCGGTCTCGAAGTCGCCGGCCGCGATCAGCCGGCCGAGCTCCCGGATGCCCTCGCCGAAGAACGAGTGCTTGCCGAGCATCATCTTGAAGCCGTTATGGCTCGGCGGGTTGTGCGACCCGGTGATCTGCAGCCCGCCATCGGTGCCCAGGTGATGCACGGCGAAGTAGAGCATCGGCGTGGGGCCCAGCCCCACCGCGGCCACGTCGACGCCGGCCGAAGTGATGCCGCGGATCACGGCCGCCACCAGGTCCGGCGAGCTCAGCCGGCCGTCATAGCCCACCGCCACCCGCTGGCCGCCATTGCGACGCACCACGGTCCCGAACGCCCGGCCGATCGCCAGCGCATCGTCGGCGAACAGGGTCTCGCCGACGATGCCGCGGATGTCGTACTCGCGCAGGATGGATGGGTGCAGCTTGTGACCGGCCATGAAGGGCTCCTGAAATGCTCCGAGAGGGCGTTGAAGGCTGGGCGCAGCTCCTAGGCCGCGCCGACGCTCGGCCGTCCGATGCTGACATAGCTGAAGCCGCGCTGGGCGACCTCGGCGGGGTTGAAGATGTTGCGCAGGTCGATGATGCGCGGCGCGTTCACCAGATCGCGCACGCGGTCCAGGTCCAGGCCGCGGAACTCGTTCCACTCGGTGAGCACCACGATCGCATCCGCCCCGGTCACCGCGTCATAAGGGTCCTGCGCCCAGACCACCTCGGGCAGGAGCTTCTCCGCCTCCTTCCTGCCCTCCGGGTCGTAGGCGCGGATCTCCGCCCCCTCGCCTTTCAGCGACGGCAGCACCACCAGCGACGGCGCGTCGCGCATGTCGTCGGTGTTCGGCTTGAAGGTCACACCCAGCACCGCGATGGTCTTGCCCGCCACCGAGCCGCCCAGGGCGTCGGTGATCTTGCGCACCATCTTGCGCTTGCGCATCTCGTTGACCGCGATCGTGCTCTCGACGATGCGCAGGTCCACCCCGTTCTGCTCGGCGGTGCGCACCAGGGCGAGCGTGTCCTTGGGGAAGCACGAGCCGCCATAGCCCGGGCCGGCATGGAGGAACTTGCGGCCGATCCGGCCATCCAGCCCCATGCCGCGCGCCACCTCGTTCACGTCCGCACCCACCCGCTCGCACAGGTCGGCCATCTCGTTGATGAAGGTGATCTTGGTCGCGAGGAAGCTGTTGGTCGCGTACTTGATCAGCTCGGAAGTCTCGAGGCTGGTGAACAGGATCGGCACCTCGATCGTGTTGAGCGGCCGGTAGCAGCCGATCATCGCCTCGCGCGCCAGCTCGCTGTCCACCCCGCACACCACCCGGTCCGGGCGCATGAAGTCCTCGATCGCCGAGCCCTCGCGCAGGAACTCCGGGTTGGAAGCGATCTCGACCTGCAGGTCCGGGCGGACCTTGCGGAACAGTTCCTTGAGCTTGCGGCCAGTACCCACCGGCACGGTCGACTTGGTCACCACCACGGTCGGCGCCTTCAGCGCCTTGGCGATCGCCTCGCCCGCGGCGAAGACGTAGGTGAGGTCGGCATGGCCATCACCCCGGCGGGTCGGCGTGCCCACCGCGATGAAGATCGCCTCCTTGTCCTGCACGCCCTCTTCCAGCGAGGTCGTGAAGGTCAGCCGCCCCGCCTTGACGTTCTTCTCGACCAGCGCGTCCAGCCCCGGCTCGTAGATCGGGATCCCGCCTGCCTCCAGCATCGCGATCTTCTTCGGATCCACGTCGATGCAGGTCACGTCATGGCCGAACTCGGCAAAGCATGCACCGGACACCAGGCCAACATAGCCCACGCCGATCATCGCAATGCGCATGCACGTCTCCAGAAATACAAGGGCGTTTCGCAGGTCGAGAAAGGAGGCTCAGCGGTAGCGGGACAGGATCTCGCGCACACCGCCGGCCAGATCGGGCCGCCGCAGTGCGGCGGCGACCACGGCCTCGACGTAGCCGAGTTTGTCGCCACAGTCATACCGGCCGCCGCGATATA
>NZ_WUJP01000341.1 GCF_009806515.1 Geminicoccus flavidas
GTTGGCGAGCGACTGGTAGGTCACCGGCACCGAGAGGATCGTGGACGTCGGCTGGTAGCCCAGCCCCTCGAGCACCACCGAGGCCAGGGAGGTGGTGGCGGTGATGTCGGTCCAGCCGACATCGGCAAAGCGCACCGTCCTGCAGGATTCGGGCTCGGCCGCCCGCAGCCCGCCACCCCCGGCGAGCATGGCCATGGCGGCCGCGGCCACAAGAAGGCGAAGTCTCGGCATCGGCGTTTCCCTCCTGATCTTGCTGGTTAGCGCTGCCTGGTCTGCCAGTCGGGTGCTGAATAAACGGGGGCGTTGGAGCGCGGCAGTGGCTCCCGGCCGCGCAGGATGTCGGCGGCCTTCTCCGCGATCATGATGGTGGGCGCGTTCAGGTTGCCGGACGGTTCCGAGGGCATGATCGAGGCATCCACCACCCGCAGACCTGCCAGGCCCACCACGCGGCACTGTGGATCGACCACGGTCATCGGATCGGCCGGATCGCCCATCTTGCAGGTCCCGCAGGGATGGTAGGCGGAATCGGCTTTCCGCCGGACGAATTCGTCCAGCTCCGCAGCGCTCTGCACATAAGCGCCCGGCATGACCTCCGGGCCGCGATAGGGGTCGAAGGCCGGTTGCGCGAAGATCTCACGGCTGAGCTCGATCGAGCGGCGCATCTCGATCCGGTCGCGCTCCTCGGCCAGATAGTTCGGCTGGATGCGGGGATGGACGCGCGGATCGGCCGAACGAAGCGTGATCTCGCCGCGGCTGGCCGGCCGCATCGGCCCGACATGGACCTGGAAGGCGTGCTGGTCGCCAGGGGAGCGGCCATGGTCGCTGACCAGTGCCGGCAGGAAATGGAACTGGATGTCGGGATGCTCGATGCCGGGGCCGCTGCGGATGAAGCCGCCGGCCTCCAGGTGCGAGGACGCGGCCGCACCATCGTGGCGCAGGAACCAGCGCAGCCCGACCAGCACCATGTTGTGCGGCTTCATCGTGTCCATGAGCGTGATTGGCTGGGTGCAGGCCTGCTGCACATAGAGCTCCAGATGGTCCTGCAGGTTCTTGCCGACGCCCGGCAGGTCGTGGACCACCTCGATGCCGTGGGCCGCCAGTTCATCAGCCGGTCCGATACCCGAAAGCATCAGGAGCTGCGGCGAGTTGATCGCACCGCCCGCGACGATCACGTCCTGCCGCGCGGATGCCGTCTTGGTCCGGCCGTTCTCGACATACTGCACACCCGCGGCCCGGCCGCGCTCGACCAGGATGCGGGTAGCGAGCGCACCGGTGACCACCGTCAGGTTCGGCCGGCGCCGCGCCGGCTCCAGATAGGCCAGACGCGTGCTGCAGCGCCGGCCGTTGCGGATGGTCATGTCCATCCGCCCCACACCTTCCTGCTGGAAACCGTTCATGTCGGCGGTGAACGGGTAGCCGGCCTGCTGGCCGGCCTCCAGCCAGGCGTCGAACAGGGGGTTGTTCGAGGTGCCACGCCAGACCGAGAGCGGGCCGTCGCCGCCGCGATACGCGTCCGGACCCAGCGAGAAGCTCTCGGCCTTGCGGAAATAGGGCAGCACATCGGCATAGGCCCAACCCGTGCAACCCTCCCGCTCCGCCCAGCGGTCATAGTCCCTCGCGTGGCCGCGGATATAGACCATGGCGTTGAGCGCCGAACTGCCGCCCAGCACCCGCCCGCGCGGCCAGTACAGTTCACGGCCGTCCATGTGCGGCTGGGGCTCGGTGCGGTAGTACCAGTTGTAGCGCTGGTCCATCAGGTTGTAGGTCAGCGCCGCCGGCATGCTGATCTTCCAGCTCCGCCCGACCGGCCCCGCCTCCAGCAGGAGGACCTGTCGCTCTGGATCCTCGGACAGGCGTGCGGCCAGCACGCAGCCGGCCGAGCCGCCGCCCACGATCACATGGTCGAAGCCCGTGCCTTCCATCAGTGCACCTGGGCCCGGCCGGCCAGGAACTGGTCGAGATGGCCAAAGGCCAGCTCCAGCGCGATCTCGGGGCTCACCCGCGAGTCCCCTGAGGCCGCGCGCAGGAACAGGCCGTCAATCAGGCTGGCCAGCGACAGGACAGCGAGCTCGGCCTGCTCCTCGGGCAGGAGCCGGCGCAGATCGGCCAGCACCGTGGAGCGCAGGCGGCTGATGTAGACGCGGCGCAACCGGTCCAGTTCCGGCGCGAACGGCGCCTGCGCCCAGAAGGCCAGCCAAGCGGCACAGATCTCCGGGCGAAACTGCGAGGGCGCGAAGCAGCCCTCAATTACCGCCCGCAGCCGGCCGCGCGGGTCACCGGCAGCCGACAGCCGCGAGGTCACCTCGTGGCGGAACTCCACCAGGATCCGGCGCATCGCCGCCGCCAGGAGGTCGTCCTTGCCCGCGAAATAGTGGTGGATGATCCCAGGCGACAGCCCGGCTTCCCGGCCGATCCGAACCACCGTGGTCTCGTGCCAGCCATAGCGGCACAGCGTCTCGATCGCCGCGTCGATCAGCTGACGCTTGCGCACCGGCTCCATGCCCAGCTTCGGCAAGGCGCTCCCTCCATACTTGCGCGAACTCTGCCGCGACATGTTTGGTCGATCAATCAAGAATCCGCCCGGCATGCATACATCGGGCTGCGATCCTGCCGCTGTCGATGCTGCCGGCAAATCGATGCGCACCGTGACCGGACCGAACGACGCAGTACTCGGTGGTTCCACCGCAATCTGGAGCATGTCACGGCAGCGGCGAAGCAACGACTGTCACTCGAGGCGGGACGTCCATGTCTTGCCGCCCGAATGAATAGTTCTTGCCTTTGGCCTGCCTGGAGCGAGTGCTCCGGAACTCCCCCCGTCAATCGCCTGCCTACAGGCGGACCGCCCCTCGGCGCGACTTGACGCTCGCCGTGTCGCCGACCATCTCCTGCGGCGATCGCCGACGACATGAAGCAGCCCATGCCCCCGTTCACGCGCCGCGACACCCTCGCCTCGTTCGCCACGCTCGCCGCACTCCTAGCCACCCCCGCCGGCCTGAAGGCGGCGGAGGAAACCGGTCTGCGCTTTGGCGAGGCCCGGCCCTTTTCTTTCGAGGGCCTGATCGAGCGCGCCAGGCAGATGGCCATGGAAGACTATGCGCCGCCGCCCCGGCCGGTGCCGGAGATCACCAAGCAGATCGACTACGACGCGCACGGCAAGCTGCGCT
>NZ_WUJP01000377.1 GCF_009806515.1 Geminicoccus flavidas
CCGCAGCGTGGAAGGGCGAATTTCCGATCAGCTTCTGCATGGCGTCGGTGAGCTGGATCTCGTTGCCGGCCCCGCGCTCGCCCTTGGCCAGATGGTCGAAGATCTGCGGCAGCAGGATGTAGCGGCCGATGATCGAAAGCCGGGACGGCGCGTCCTCGGGCTTGGGCTTCTCGACCATGCCGGTCACCTCGATCAGCTCGCCATCCTCCTTGCCGGTGGCGATGATGCCGTAGCGGCTGGTCTGCTCGGCCGGCACCTCAACCACCGAGACCAGGTTGCCCTGGGTCTTCTCGAACAGGCGGCACAGGTCCACCAGCGGCGGCGGGTCGTTCAGGAGGAGCTCGTCCACCAGCAGCACGGCGAATGCCTCGTCGCCCACCACGTGCCGGGCACACCACACGGCGTGGCCCAGGCCCAGCGGCTGCTGCTGGCGGGTATAGATCACCTCGCCGGCGGCCGGCACAGCCGCCTCCAGCTCTTCCAGCTGCGCAGTCTTCGCCTTGCGCTGCAGCGTGTCGAACAGCTCGTAGGCGCGGTCGAAATGGTCCTCGATCAGGACCTTGCCGCGCCCGGTGACGAACACGAAGCGCTCGACGCCGGCAGCGGCCGCCTCCTCGAAGGCGTACTGGATGACCGGCTTGTCGACGACCGGGAGCATTTCCTTGGGCAGGACCTTGGTGGCGGGCAGCATGCGGGTGCCCTGGCCGGCCACAGGAAAAACCGCGGTGCGGATGCGTGTCATCTATCCTCGCTCGCCCTGCACAGGCGCTTCAGATCTTCCTCCAGCTCCGGGACGGGAATCCCGGAACCCGCGCCGCCCCACATAGCGGCGGCCCGGCTGCGGCTTCAATAACGCGGATCGGACCATTGCACAGGGACAAGCATCAGGTGCATGTGGCCCATGCGCATGCCTGCGTCACCGTGGACAGGCCATGCGGGACAGTCCTCGAGGGAATTCATGTCAAGTCTTCAGTCGCTCCGTCTCGACCCGTCCTTGCCCATGCCGGAATCCGGCTCTGTCGGACAGGAGGCTCATGGCTCCAGCGACCGCCGTTTTCTAACCGGCACCTGGTGCCATGCCGGCGGCAAGCTGGACGCCACCCAGCGCTACGACGAGGTCTGCGTCATCCTGGCCGGGCGGGTGCGGCTGACCAACGAGGCCGGCGAGGCCAGGGAATATTCGGTCGGCGACAGCTTCGTGATCCCCAAGGGCTTCAAGGGTACCTGGGAGACGCTGGAGCCGGTGCGCAAGCACTATGTGATCTACGACGTGGACCTGGTCCGCTCCTGATCCGGCCGGGAGGGGCCTGATGCCCCTCCCTTCGCCAATCGTCAGCGCATCGTGGGCATGATGAATTCGGCGCCGGCGCGGATGCCGGTCGGCCAGCGCGTGGTGGTGGCCTTGACCCTGGTATAGAACCGCACGCCTTCAGGCCCGTAGGCATGGTGGTCGCCGAACAGGGAGCGCTTCCAGCCTCCGAAGCTGTGGAAGGCCAGCGGCACCGGGATCGGCACGTTCACGCCCACCATGCCGACATTCACGTTGTTGACGAAGGTGCGGGCGGCATCACCGTCACGGGTGAAGATCGCCGTGCCGTTGCCGTACTCGTGCTCGTTGATGATCTTCAGCGCGCTGTCGAAGTCGGGCTGGCGGACCACGGACAGGACCGGCCCGAAGATCTCCTCCTTGTAGATCCGCATGTCGGTGGTCACCCGGTCGAACAGGCAGCCGCCGATGAAGAAGCCGTTCTCATAGCCCTGCATCTTGAAGTCGCGGCCATCGACCACGAGTTCCGCACCTTCCTGCAGGCCCAGATCGACATAGCTGCGCACCTTGTCCAGGTGCTCCTTGGTGACCAGCGGCCCCATCTCTGCGCCCGGCTGCGTGCCGGGACCGATGTCCAGCTGCCGGACCTTGGGCGCCAGCTTCTCGATCAGCACGTCGGCGGTCTTCTCGCCCACCGGGACTGCCACCGAGACGGCCATGCAGCGCTCGCCGGCCGAGCCGTAGCCCGCCCCCATCAGCGCATCGACCGCCTGGTCCATGTCGGCATCAGGCATGATGATCATGTGGTTCTTGGCACCGCCCAGCGCCTGGACACGCTTGCCGTTGGCGGTGCCGGTCTTGAACACGTACTCGGCAATCGGCGTGGATCCGACGAAGCTCACCGCCGCCACGTCCGGATGCGAGAGCAGCCGGTCGACCACCACCTTGTCACCGTTGACGACGTTCCAGACACCTTCCGGCAGGCCTGCCTCCAGCGCCAGCTCGGCCAGGTGCAGGGCGGCGGACGGCACCTTCTCCGAGGGCTTGTGGATGAAGACATTGCCCGTGGCGATCGCCACCGGCGCCATCCAGAGCGGCACCATGGCCGGGAAGTTGAACGGCGTGATGCCGGCGCACACGCCGAGCGGGTAGCGGACGGAGGTGATGTCGACCCCGGTGGCGACCTGGACGCTGATCTCGCCCTTAAGCAGCTGCGGGATGCCGCAGGCGAACTCGACGACCTCCAGGCCCCGGGTGACCGAGCCCTTGGCGTCCTCGACCGTCTTGCCATGCTCGGCGCTGACCAGGCGGGCCAGCTTCTCCATGTCGCGCTCGATCAGCTCCTTGAGGCGGAACATGACCCGGGCGCGCCGCGTGACCGGCGTGGCCGACCAGCCCTGGAACGCGGCCTTGGCATTGGCCACCGCCTGGTCGACCTCGGCCTCGGCGGCGAACGCGACCTTGCCCGTCACCTCGCCCACGGCCGGGTCGAAGACATTGCCGAACCGCCCGGAAGTGCCGGCGACCCGCTTGCCGCCGATCAGGTGCCCGATCTCGTTCATCGCCAGTTCCCTCTTCCTCCGGACGCCGGCATCTGCCTGCCGCTGCCGCCCGGGCACTTCAGGCCCGCCGGCGGCCCTCCTGTAGCCGATCCGGCCGGCCGGTGCGAGCC
>NZ_WUJP01000378.1 GCF_009806515.1 Geminicoccus flavidas
GCAAGCACCCGGCATGATTTGCCAACAAGGCAGGGCCCGCGCTAGGCAACTCGCCCCCAATCCTCGAGGAGACGCAGCATGGAGCAATTCACGGGCGGCTGCCTGTGCGGCAGCCTCAGGCTGGTGGCATCCGGGCGTCCCTACCGCGTCGGCATCTGCCACTGTCTCGACTGCCGCAAGCATCACGGCGCCCTGTTCAACGCATCCGCGGTATTCC
>NZ_WUJP01000379.1 GCF_009806515.1 Geminicoccus flavidas
CGGCGGATGCGGTGACGATCGAGGGCGAGACCCGCGACTATGCCGGGCGGTTCTTCTGCCCCCACTGCGGCTCCACCGTGTTCGGGCGCAGCGGCGACGAGGTCGAGGTGAACCTAGGCTCCCTGGATGCCCCGGACCAGCTCACACCGACCTATGAGAGCTGGATCATCCGCCGCGAGAGCTGGCTGCCGCCCTTCCCGCTCTCGCGGCGCTACGAGCGGGATCGCGACCCTTCGACCCGCTACGAGGAGTAGGCGAACGGCCAAACTTGCCAGCTTCACGACACCAGGATGAAGTTTTCCTCCTTGAGACCGGTGACGCCGTCGAAGGCCAGGCCGGATGCGGCCCAGTGGAACGGGTCGCCCTCGTTGATCGTGTTGAGCATGGCGCTCGTGTTGAGCACGGTCATCTCCGAGCCCAGCTCGGAACCCTCCAGGATGTCGACGAAGCTGTCCTCCTCGTCCAGGACGCCGTTGCCGTTCGTGTCCAGGTCGCCGAAGTCGAGATGCCAGACCGGCCGCGGATCCTCCGGGTCGAAGGCCGTAACGGACACGCTGATCTCCACCCGGTCGGTCACAGGGTCGAAGTCGACGATCCGGTCGCTGCCGGCGACCGTCCGGACGAGCCGCTCCGGGTCGATGGCGAAGATGTGGGTGAACAGGTCGGCACCCGTGCCACCTTCCAGCAGGTCCTCGCCGCCATTGCCGGCGATCCGGTCGTTGCCGGCCCCGCCGATCAGGCGGTCATCGCCAAGGGCGCCGATCAGATGGTCGTCGCCGGCACCGCCATGGGCGAAGTTGGGTCCACTATCCGATTCGATCACGTCGTAGAAGCCGGTGCCGACGGCCAGCAGGTCGTTGCCGCCCCCGCCCCGCAGCACGTCCATGCCTTCCTGGCCGTTCATCGTGTCCGACCCGCCCCCGCCAATCAGGACATCGTCGCCGGCCTTGCCATCTACATAGTCGTCGCCCCTGCCGCCATCGAGCAGGTCGTTGCCGCCAAATCCCTCCAGGCCGTCATTGCCCGTGCCCCCATAGAGGCGGTCATGGCCCGCTCCGCCGAACAGACTGTCCGCACCGTTCTCCCCGTAGAGCAGACCGCCGGCATCCGCAGCACCGGTGGAGAGCAGTCCGCTATAGAGCGTGTCGTCGCCGCTGCCGCCATGCAGGATGTCCCGGCCCTGCTCGCCGATCAGGAAGTCGTTTCCGGCGCCACCGAACACGCAGTCGTCGCCATAGCCCGCCTCGATCCGGTCGGCACCGACACCACCACGGAGGCGATCAGCGCCACTGCCACCGAACAGCGCGTCATTGCCGGTCCCTCCCTCAATCCGGTCAGCACCGGCAGCACCCCACAACCGGTCAGCACCCTGGCCGCCGAACAGGCGATCGTCGCCTTCCTTGCCGGTGACGATGTCGTTGCCGGTCCGCCCGAACATGCGGTCCCGGCTAGGCGTGCCGATCAGGATGTCGTTGCCTGTACTGCCCTTGATGAAGGCCATGCCGATGCCTCCCGAGGCGAATGGTTGGGCGTGCGTGTGTCGAGAACGAGCGACCATACCAGCAGATGAACAAATAGCAATATTTTGCTTCGACAGTAACGCTCGGCCGGAGCGGCGTGCCGGCACCTGCCAGAACTGGTGCCGAACAGTGGCTTGTCCGGTTGCTGTTCTTCCCCGGCGAGCGGATGCCGGCTCAGTCGGATGCGGCGAGATCGAGGTCAGTGCTGCGCACGCCGGTCGCGCCGAACAGGGTCAGCGTGGACGGGCTCCAGTGGAAGGGATCCCCTCCGTTGATGCCGTCGAGCAGGCTGCTCGTCTGGAGCACGGTCGAGGACTTCGTCTCGTTGCCATGGCGGACATCCACGATGGCGACGAAGCGGTCATCATCGTCGAGGATGCCGTTGCCGTTGCTGTCCAGGTCGCCCCGGTCGAGATGCCAGACAGGAAGCGGGTCGTCCTCCCAGAACTGCTCATGGCTGACCGCGATGCGGATACGGTCGGTGCCGGGCTCGAAGTCGGTGATCAGATCGTGGCCGGCCGACGAGTCGTCGAAGCTGTCGGGGTCATAATCGAACGCATGCCAGAACTGGTCGCGGCCGCTGCCCCCCATGATCTCGTCCGCACCACTATAGCCATCGATGGAGTCATCGCCGGTCCCGCCGGTCAGCTGGTCGGGTGCCAGGCCGCCCAGGATGGCGTCATTGCCGGGCCCGCCATCCGCCACATTGATGTCGCTGTCGACTTCCACGAAGTCGCTGCCGGCAGTTCCCGCCACCAGCAGGTCGTTGCCGGCTCCGCCCGACATGCGGTCGCCTTCCTCGTTGCCGAGCAGCACGTCGTCGCCAGCCCCACCCCGCAGGATGTCCCAGCCCATCTGGCCGTCCAGCCAGTCATCGCCGTTCCCGCCCAGGACGGTGTCATCGCCGTTGCCCGCCTCGACCAGGTCATCGCCGGCCTCGCCATGGATCAGGTCGACGCCCTCGCCGCCGTCCAGGGCATCGTTGCCGCTGCCGCCGCGCAGCAGATCGGCTCCATGATCACCTGCGAGCCGGTCGTTCCCAGCACCGCCGACGAGCCGGTCGTGGCCGCTGCCACCCCATAGCCAGTCGTCGCCACCCTGCCCGTCGATACGGTCGCGTCCGCCAGCGCCCCAGATGCGGTCGCCACCGCCGCCTCCCAGGAGAT
>NZ_WUJP01000380.1 GCF_009806515.1 Geminicoccus flavidas
GATCGTTCCCAGCCTTCCCGGCGATGCGGTCATTGCCCGCAAGCCCCCGGATGATGTCGGCAGCCGAGGTGCCAATCAGCACATCCGCCTGCACAGTCCCGGAAATATCGGCCATGCTCCATCCTCCCCGCAGAGGCAGGCACCGCAATGACAGCTAGGATCTGTAAGTGTATCAGATACTCGATTTGTTGCTACATGATTGTCGGGAGGAGGATGTACGGCGCTCTCGCAATCATCCCCATGCTCCACTGCACAACTTCAGCCGGCTGTAACTTGCCAGGGTCCGCCAGCATTGGGTGGGCAATCGCAGGCGACCGAGACAGGCTGCTGTTCCCTACGTGCGGGCCAGGCTCGGTGCCGGGCAGCCCGACGCCGTCCGGCCTTACGGCGGCCCCGGGTGATCCGATGATGTCGGCCCAGAACTGCCCTCACTCCAGGCTCTTGCTGGCGATCTCGTAGCAGTCGCGGGACAGGTTCGGCTGGGCCAGGGCGCGTTCCAGCTCGGCGCGCATCAGCGCTTGGCGTGCCGGGTCGTAGGGCTTGAACCGGCCGAGCGGGCGCATCAGCCGGGAGGCGACCTGCGGATTGCGCGGGTCCAGCTCCAGGATCCGGTCCATCACGAACCGGTAGCCTGCCCCGTCCGCCCGGTGGAAGCCGGCCGGGTTGTTGGCGAACACGCCGACCAGGGAATAGACCCGGTTCGGATTGCCCAGCGTGAAGGCCGGGTGGTGGCGCAGCCGCTCGACCTTGGCCAGCACCGCCTCGTCATCGACCGAGGCCTGCAGGGCGAACCACTTGTTGACCACCAGCGGCTCGGACTGCCAGCGGGCATAGAAGCTGGCGAGCGCGCTGGCAACAAAGCCGTCGCCGCTCTCCAGGAGTGCCCGCAGGGCGGCGAAGCTGTCGGTCATGTTGTCGGCGCGTTCGAACTGCCGCCTGGCCCGTGCGACTGCTTCCGCGTCCGCCGCCTGCACCGACCAGTAAAGGGCCTGGTTCTTGATGGCCCGCCGTCCCGCTGCCGCCGTGTCGTTGCTGAACGGCTCTCCATCGGAGAAGCGCTCGTAGGTTTCGGCCCATTCGCTGCGCAGCTCGCGGCTGAGATCCTGCTGCAGGCTGCGCAGGGCGCCGCGGATGCCCGCCACATCGATCTCCCGGCGCTGCTGGCCGACATAGTTGAAGGATGGCAGGTGCACGGCGCGAGCGGCGAAGGCCGGATCGGCCGGCGCGTCGGCCAGCACCTTGCGGAACGCGTCCAGCAAGGCCGGCGAGGCCTCCGCCCGCCCTCCCACATCGACACCGCGCAGGATCAGGCGCAGGGCCAGCTGCTGGCCGGCTTCCCAGCGGTTGAACGCGTCCTCGTCCTGGCCCAGCAGGAGGGCCAGCTCGTCGTCCTGATAGTCCAGATGGAGGCGCACCGGCGCCGAGAAGTTGCGGAGCAGCGAGGGTATCGGTTCCGCGTCCAGCCCCTTGAACACGAAGCGCTGGCGGGCCTCCCTCAGCTCCAGCACGCGCTCCGTGCCCTTCGGCTCGTTCTCGCCTTCCAGCATGAGCGGCAGCGGCGCGCCGTCCCGGCCGAGCAGGCCCATGCGGATCGGGATATGCAGCGGCAGCTTGTCTGGCTGGCCGTGCGTGGGCGGCGTCGACTGGGCGATGTCCAGGACCAGCGTGCCGGTGCCAGGGTCGAAGCTACGCTGCACGGAGAGTTCCGGCGTGCCCGCCTGGCTATACCAGCGGCGGAACAGGGCGAGATCCTTGCCGGACGCATCCTCCATGGCGCGCACGAAATCCTCGCAGGTCACCGCCTGGCCGTCATGGCGCTGGAAATACAGGTCGATGCCGGCGCGGTACGCTTCCGGCCCGACCAGCGTGTGGATCATCCGGATAACCTCCGCCCCCTTCTCGTAGACCGTGCGCGTGTAGAAATTGTTGATCTCCACATAGGAGTCCGGCCGGATCGGGTGCGACATCGGCCCGGCATCCTCGGGAAACTGGCCTTCGCGCAGGAGCTGGACGTCGCCGATCCGCTTCACCGCGGCCGAATGCATGTCCGAGGTGAACTGCTGGTCGCGGAAGACGGTGAGGCCTTCCTTGAGGGTCAGCTGGAACCAGTCGCGGCAGGTGACGCGGTTGCCGGTCCAGTTGTGGAAATATTCGTGCGCGACGATGCGCTCGACCTGCATGAAGTCGGCATCGGTGGCGGTGTCGGCGCGCGCCAGCGTCGCAGAGGTGTTGAAGATGTTGAGGCCCTTGTTCTCCATCGCCCCCATGTTGAAGTGCGACACGGCGACGATCATGAACAGGTCGAGATCGTACTCCAGGCCATAGACGTCCTCGTCCCACTTCATCGACTTCTTCAGCGACTCCATGGCGTGGCGGCACTGGTCGATCACCGCGTGCTCGGAATAGATCCGGAGATCGACATGGCGGCCGGACTTCGTGGTGAAGCTGTCCTGCAGCAGCGCCAGGTCGCCCGCCACCAGGGCGAACAGGTAGGAAGGCTTGGGGAACGGGTCCTCCCAGACGGCGAAATGCCGCCCGTCCAGCAGCTCGCCCGCGGCGACCGGATTGCCGTTGGACAGCAGCACGGGACAGGTCCGGCGCTCGCCGGTGATCCGCACCCGATAGACGCTCATCACGTCCGGCCGGTCCTGGGAATAGGCGATACGCCGGAAGCCCTGTGCCTCGCACTGGGTGCAGAAGATGCCGTTGCTGAGGTAGAGGCCGGAGAGTGCCGTGTTGTGCTTGGGGTCACAGCGCTGGGTGATCTCCAGGACGCAGCGCTCGGGCAGGTCCTTGACGATCAGCCCCGCAGGCGTCGGGACGATCCGCTCTTGCGCCAGCGGCACGCCGTCCAGCCTGGCGCCCAGAAAGTTCAGGGCCTCGCCGTCCAGCTCCAGGTCCGGCGAGCCGCTGACCTGACCGTTGCGCTCCAGCGTCAGCCGGGAGACGACGGTGGTGGCCTCGGGGTGGAGGTCGACATCCAGCTCGATCCGCCGGGTCCACCAGTCCGGCTCCCGATAATCCTCGCGCCGGATGATGCTGCGGGTGCTGCCGTCGGCCATGATTCACTCTTCAACAGGTCGGAAGCCCGCAATGTGGCCACCGGAAACCGATGCCGCAACGGGGTGCACGATCGGGCGGATCATGGCATGGATCGCCGCGAACGCGCGGCAGGCGCGCCGGCAAGGCAACTGAAGGGAGACGATTGTCATGGCCACCTATGCATTCCTCGGTCTGGGCGTGATGGGTGGCCCGATGGCCGGCCACCTGGTGAAGAAGGGGCACGACGTCACGGTCTGGAACCGGACCGCGGCCAAGGCCGAGGCCTGGGCGAAGGAGCATGGCGGCAGGGCGGCGCCCTCGGCGCGTGCGGCGGCGGAAGGTGCCGAGGCCGTGTTCATGTGCCTGGGCAACGACGACGACGTGCGCTCGGTGGTCTATGGCGAGAACGGCGCGCTGGCGGGCCTTGGCGACGGCGCGCTCCTGGTCGACCACACCACCGCCTCCGCCGACCTCGCGCGCGAGCTGGACGAGGCCTGCCGCAAGGTCGGGCGCGGCTTTCTGGACGCGCCGGTCTCCGGCGGCCAGGCAGGTGCGGTCAACGGCGTGCTGACCATCATGGTGGGCGGCGAGGCGGCGGCGTTCGCCAAGGCCGAGCCTGGCATGCAGGCCTATGGCCGCACCATCACCCATATGGGTCCGGCCGGGGCTGGCCAACTCGCCAAGATGGTCAACCAGATCTGCATCGCGGGCCTGGTCCAGGCGCTGTCCGAGGCGGTCAACTTCGCGCAGAAGGCCGGACTCGACACGGACAAGGTGCTCGCCACCATCAGCAAGGGGGCCGCGCAGTCCTGGCAGATGGAGAACCGCTGGAAGACCATGGCGGAGAACCGGTTCGACTTCGGCTTCGCGGTCGACTGGATGCGCAAGGACCTCGGCATCTGCCTGGAGGAGGCCAAGCGCAACGGCGCACCCCTTCCCGTCACGGCACTGGTGGACCAGTTCTATCGCCAGGTGCAGATGAAGGGCGGCAACCGGTTCGACACCTCGTCGCTGATCGTCAACCTGCGCGATCCCGCGTAATTGATGCCAGGATGGTGAGCCAGCGGCACAGCCGCCTCTGGAACAAGCGGCTGAAGCTCACTAGTTTCGGCAGACTTCTATCTTTGCGCAAAGGCCGGCCGCCCCAGCACCGCATCGCGGCGCACCGACCATTCGAGGAACAGCCCATGTCGGACCGACACGCCAAATACCGTATCGGCCAGGTGGTGAGACACAGGATCTTCCCGTTCCGCGGCGTCATCTTCGACGTGGATCCGGAATTCGCCAACACCGAGGAATGGTACCAGTCGATCCCGGAGGACCTCCGCCCGCGCAAGGACCAGCCCTTCTACCACCTGTTCGCGGAGAACTCGGACAGCTACTATGTAGCCTACGTGTCCGAGGGCAATCTCCTGCCGGATTCGACCGACGAGCCGATCGAGCATCCGCAGGTCCGGCAGATGTTCGGCGAGCTGCAGAACGGCCTCTACCGGCATCGCGACCGGGTGACCCACTAGGGGCCCGCCCGCGGGCCGGCAGGCGTTGCCGGGGTTCGCACCCAGCCGGAATCACGGTACATTGGGAAGGCGGCCGCTTGGCCGCCTGTTGGAGCGCGTTTCATGAAGTTCTTCGTCGATACGGCCGAGATCAGCGAGATCCGGGAGCTGGCCGCGACCGGCCTACTGGACGGCGTGACCACCAATCCCTCCCTGGTCGCCAAATCGGGCAAGCAGTTCCTCGACCTGATCGCGGAGATCTGCGACGTGGTGGACGGCCCGGTCAGCGCCGAGGTCACCGCGATCGATGCAGAGACGATGCTCAAGGAGGGCGAGAAGCTCGCCAAGATCGCGCCCAATGTCTGCGTGAAGCTGCCGCTGACCAAGGACGGGCTGTTCGTCTGCAAGCGGCTGACGGGCCAGGGCATCAAGACCAACGTCACGCTCTGCTTCTCGCCGGCACAGGCGATCCTGGCGGCCAAGGCAGGTGCGACCTTCGTCTCGCCCTTCGTCGGCCGGCTCGACGACATCGGCGCCGACGGCATGGGCCTGATCGCCGACATCGTCGAGATCTACCAGAACTACGACTATTTCGAGACCGAGGTGCTGGTGGCCTCGGTGCGCGGCCCGGCGCATGTCGTGAGCGCCGCCAAGCTCGGCGCGCATGTGGTGACCGCGCCGGCCGGCGTCATCAAGAGCCTCCTGAACCATCCGCTCACCGACAAGGGCCTGGCCGCGTTCGTCGCCGACTGGCAGAAGACCGGCCAGTCGATCCTCTGAAGGCACCGGCGATGCTCGCGCGCGTCCTGACCGCCCTGCTCCTAGCCCTGCCGGCCGCGGGCATGGCCGGCGAGGGGGCCGGCGGGGGCGCGGACGCGATCCTGCGCGACCTGGGCCTGGCCGGACCTGCCGAGATCGTTAGGGTCGCCACTTCCCGCCAGCCGGATGGGAGCGTCGCCGTGATGCTGCAGCCGAACGGCCAGGCGAAGCTCGTGGCCGATCCGGGGGTTACCGTGGTGCCGGTCGACCCGGCCGGCATGGCGGTCGCGGAGCCGGCGGCACTGGTCGATCACGGGCAGGAATATTTCGCGCTGCCGCCGGTCGTGCAGGTCCGGCCGGGCAAGGCCACGGCACTGCGGGTCGAGTACGCCTACTGCGTAGTCGACAAGCAGTGCCTGTTCGGCGACGTCACCGTGCCGGTACCGCCGGCACCCGGCTGAGCCGGTCTCAGCCGACTGCACCCAGATGGTGGACCACGGCGCTGCCGATCCGACGGATCTGGCCGTAGAGGCGCAGGATCGGGTCGAACAGCAGCGCATGCTCCTGGCCGTAGCTCTGATTCTCCTCGCTGCGATAGGTCGCCTCGACACCGAAATCGTGGGGCTGGATCCGGGGCTCGGTCATCGGGAAGATATCGCGCAGGATCTCGATCACCGGCTCCACGTCGAGTTGGGTGAGCCGGGCGATCAGGCCGGAGCGGCTGAAATTGTGCCGGTCCGAGAAGTCCGGCACATGCACCGCCAGTACGTCCAGGCGCTGCATCAGGGCGAGCCGCAGGGCGTGGAGGAGGTGGATATTGTCCCTGGCCTCCAGGTCGACCACGATCGGCACCGCACCGGCATCGCGGGTCCGGCGGCGATGCTCCTTCAGCGCGCGTGCCAAGTCCATGTAGTCGCGCAGGAAGACGCGGTGGATGCGGACCAGCCGCTCGTGCAGGCGCATCTGCTCGAACACGCCGGCCAGCTCGCGCAGTTCCTCGATCCGCGCATCCTCGTCATGGCTCTGCGCGCGCGCCAGCCAGGTCGAGGGGTCGTAGAGGTCGATATAGGCCTTGACCACCTCCAGGTCGGTCCACTTGAAGGCATGCTCGACCATGCCGAGCATCCGGCGAAAGCGCGGGCTCTCGCCATAGAGGCGGTGGAAGGTTTCGGGGTCCTTGGCGATCGCCCTGCCCACTCCGCCGATCGTGTTGGCCAGCATGCCCAGCTGCTGGAGGATCGAGTTGTGCGGGATCGCGCGCAGCTGCGAGGGATGGTCCAAGCTCATCCGACCGCTGGCACCGTCATACTGGCGCTTGGCTGGCCGTGAGCCGGTCTGCCAGAGCATGTTGGTGCCCCAGGCGCCCAGGAGCGCCGCATAGTCGCGGTTCTGGATGACCTCGGCGTTGAACTGCTCGATCGAAGCGAAGAACTCGCCGACATAGACCCGCTCGGCGTAGAAGGGGTCCGGTGCGAGGTCGACCGGCTCCAGGCAGTGCTCCAGCACGCGCGTGACCACGGCAAACGCGGTCTCCTCGGTCAGGAAGTACTGGTAGCCGTCGCTGCCCTGGTAGCTGCTCTCCTCGCGTACCGTGATCCCGGCGTCGCGGAACCGACGCCGACTCTCTGGCGTGTCGTAATAGGCGAGCCGGTCGCGGAAGCCGCCCGGATGGGCGCCCCGGCCGATGCTCTCGCCATGGGTGTCGAAGATCACCAGCTCGACCTCGGTCAGGCCGTGCTGCACCAGCAGAGGCGCCAGCTCCAGGCGGATCTGCTCGATCAGATAGCAGGCGGCAGTCTGGCCCAGAAAACGGCCGGCGTCGGAAAAGCCGGTTTGCACGCATAGGCGCCCGCGGCTCTTGATGTAGTCGCGATAGACCGGCACCTCGAGCGCGCCGGCGATGATCTCCACCCCGCGGGTCAGGGCAATGCGGGTCTCGAACAGGGGCGAAATGTCGATCTGCTCCGCCACGCCGAACAGCTTGGCGAAGTAGAGCGCCGCCAGCAGGGTGAACGAGGTCTCGCACTCGGCGATCAAAAAGCGGATCGGCTCGTCGCGGTCGGCCAGGCGGAGCATGTGCTCCACCAGCATGAAGATCCGCTTGGCGGTGGCCTTCTCGCCGCTGATCGTGCCCAGATGGATCGAGACCGGCTGGACCTCGTCGATCAGCCTGGCGACCGCCTCGACGTAGGACTGGCGATAGGAGGGGTCATCCGCGGCATGCTCCATTCCGATGGTCTTGCGGATCGCGTTGTGGAGCTGGATCGCGTTGACGCGCA
>NZ_WUJP01000381.1 GCF_009806515.1 Geminicoccus flavidas
TGTGGGTGCGGGCCAGGCCCAGCCCGTGCGCAGCCATGTCGGCATGCAGCAGCCAGAGCCGGCGCGCGGCATCCCTGTCCTCGACCTTGTCCAGCACGCGCTGCACCAGGGCCGCCAGCTCCCTGCCGCCGGTGATCCGCCCGGCACCCTTGCCCAAGGAACGCCGGCTGACCCGCGCCAGCCTTTCCCACCATTCCCCGTCGTCGAGCTTGGCCGCCTGCAGGAGGTCGATCAGCGAGCGGGACGCCTCGGCGGTGAGCACGATGCGCGCTTCGACCAGTTCCAGGGCGGCCGCCAGCGTCTCGTCGCCGTCCAGCGCCCGCCCGAGCACGCGGATCTCCTCGTGCCAGGCGGAGAGCTGCCGCTCCTGGATCATCAGCCGGTGGGCGAGCGTCGCGGTCCAGGGGATGTCCGAGCGCCCGTCCATGTCGTAGCCGACCCAGCTCGCGACCGAGGCTAGCCTGGGCACGATGCCGCGCCAACCGTCGGGATAGAGCTCCTCGGCGACCTGCTGGACGATGGCATAGACCCGCATCAATGCGGCGCGCACCTTGCCGATCGCGAGCACCGACTGGCGGAACTCCTCGGTCAGGTCGAGCTGCGCCTCGGGGCCGTGCGGCAGCCGCTCGACCTCGCGGAGGACCGGTGCCCGCGCCGCCTCGTCGCCGGCCAGCGCCAGGTCGACCAGGGCCTGCTGGAGCTTGTTGGACAGGCTGAAGGTCGGGTGCGCGGTGAACACGAAGCCGTAGAGCACCTGGCCGACCCGTTTGCCGAACTCCTCGGCGGTGACGCGCTGCCCATCCACTTCGGCCAGCCCGCGGACCAGCCGCTCGATGCTCGCGGCGTTCGCGGCCGTATCCACCTCGCCCAGGTAGGCGGAAAGCTGCTCGGCCCGGCCGATGAACGCCGCAGTCGACAGCCGCCCGATCATCGCATCCGAGATCGACATGTCGATCTCGCCCCGGTCCATGGCACGCTTGAGGTCGAGCGCCATCAGCCGGATCGGGCTGGTGAACGGGTCCGTGTCGACCCGGGTGCGGTGCTCGGCCAAGTGCTCGCGCGCCTTGGCCAGGACCGCAGCGGCCCGGTCACCCGCCGGTGCCGCCTGGGCCAGCCCGGCTCTGTCCCGGTCCACCTCGATGTCCAACATGCCCGCCTGTTCCCCTGCCGAGTGCGGGGCCAGTGTGGCGAGGTTCTTGTGCAATGCAACACGTTCAATGCGGTGCGCCAGCGCATGGTGGCGCCACCTTGTCACCGCACTTGCGATGCCGTACGCAACCGTCGAGGGATACGGGTTTTTCCTTGGAGCAGCGCATGCGTCGCAGAGGGTTGTTGGCAGCCGCGTCGGCCTTACCCCTGCTCTGCGCCGGGCGCTCGGCCGTGGCTGCTGCTAACGATGCCGAGATCCTGGTGGAGCGGACGCGCGTCGCCCTGCTCGAGTTCCAGAACGACCGCGAGATCCTGCCCTCGGTCAGCCTCTACGTGCAGAACGCCTATGGCGTGCTGATCGTGCCCAACCAGGTGAAGCTCGGCTTCATCCTGGGCGGCTCGGCGGGCCGCGGCCTGCTCCTGGCCCGCGACACCACCACGGGTGTGTGGTCGGACCCCGCGGTCTACGGCATCTATGGCGCCAGCGTCGGGCTGCAGCTGGGCGGCCAAGCCTCCGACGCGATCTACACGATCATGAACAAGGCCGCACTCGACCGGCTGGTCGCGTCCACCTCCTTCAAGATGGGGGCCGATGCCAGCGGCGCGCTAGGGCCGATCGGCGCCGGGATCGGCGCCGGCACCACGCCCAATTTCGGCGAGGACATCTACCTGTTCGCGCTGAATGCCGGGCTGTTCGGCGGCTTTGCGGTGGACGGCACGGTCACCGTGCCGATGCCGTCCTGGAACAAGTCGCTCTATGGCCGCGACGTCGCGGTGAGCGAGATCCTGCAGGGCAGCGTGATGAACCCGGCGACCGAGCCGCTCAAGCAGGTGCTCAGCCAGTTCTGAGGCTGGCTCCGGCCCTCCTCAGCGGGCGTACATCCCCGGGCTGCGGCGGAGTTCCTCCTGCTTGTCTCTGACCATGCCCGGGATCAGGAACAGGTCGACGACCAGCCAGACCAGCACGAACATGCTCAGGATCTGCAGGATCGCGGTGCCCGGCCGGCCCAGGTAGAAGCGGTGCGCGGCGAAGATGCCGAGGAAGAACTAGAGCAGATAGGCCCCCGCGACGCTGGGGCCGTCATTGGCCACCCGCATCTCGATCAGGACCCGCTCGTCAACCGCTCGATTGATCATGCGCCGTTCTCGAAATGTTCAGACGCGTGACGCGTCCTGGTCTTCGATCAGTATGTAGAACGCCTGCGCGGGAGAAAGCGCCAAGTCCTGTGGACCGGCCACTTTCTACGGTTCCGGATACCAGGCTGCGGTCCTACCACTGCCCCGGGTCGCCGCTGGCCGTTGCCCATGCGCAAGGCCCTGCGGGAGGCGATGGCGTTGCCCGGCGGGCCGTCAGGCCGCCTCGGCATCCACCGCGTCGGCAAGCTCCTTCAGCGTCGAGAAATGCCAGTCCGGCCGGGTGGCCTTCTCGACGGCCGGCGTGCCGCCGGAACCATTTTGGCCCATGCGCCGCTCGATCCAGCAGGTGCGCAGCCCCAGGAGATGGGCCACGCCGATGTCGTGGTACTGGCTCTGGGCCGTGTGTAGGATGTCGCCCTGGTCGAAGCCCGCCACCTTCTGCCGCTCCAGCATGTAGTGGAACACGCGCGGGTCCGGCTTGCTGGCGCCGATGTCCTCCGCGGTGATCTGCTCGTCGAACGGCTCGCCCAGCGTCTTCGCGAAACAGGACATCGCCCAGCGGTCCGAGTTGGTCAGTGCCACCAGGCGGAAGCGGTGGCGCAGGCGTTGTAGTGCCTCCACCGAGTCCGGGAAGGCCGGCCAGTCCGGGATCGAATCATGCAGTCCCGCCCCTTCCCCCTCGCCGGCAGGCAGGCCCAGCACGCCAGCCGCGACTTGGTAGATCCGGTCCAGGAGCGGCGGGAACGGCGCATCGGGCTGCTCCCCCTGCGCCACGACCTCACCCCGGCCATAGGCCTCCAGGAGGGCGTCGTCGCTCACATCGAGCGCCGCCTGCTGGGCGAGCGGGCGCAGGTAGTTCAGGACGCCCGCCTCGAAATCGATCAGCGTCCCGACCACGTCGAAGGTGATGACCTTGAAATCCGTCAGACGCATCGGGCACTCCACTCAGGGGCCACGCCATCCGGCGGGCCGGCTCAGCGCTTCCATGCGAGGTTGAACAGGGTGCGCTTCTTGGGCGTTCCCTTGCGCGGGTCATCCGCGGTAAGCAGGTCGGCCAGCCGGCTGCGGGCCGCATCGGATTCGCTGAACACCCGGTCCCACATCTCCAGGACCATCTGCACGGTGTCGTCCTCGCCCCAGGGGCGGCGGGTGCGCCGCATCCGGTGTGTGACCACCGCGGCGGCGAGGTTGTCGCGGAACTGCCGGCCGATCGAGGCGGGGGCACCCACCCGGTCGAGGAGCTGGGCCAGGCGGCGCAGTACCCGCCCGGTGCCATAGGCGCCCGCGGCATCGGTCAGCCCGGGCAGCCGCCTGGTGTCCGCCATCACCGATTCGTTCGGGCCGGCGGCAAATCCCACATGGTCCTCGGCGAGACCAAAGGCGGCCAGCCCCACCGGCGCCCCGCGCACCCCGGCGCGGAACGCCTCCTGGACCGCATCGTCCCCCGCCATGCCCGGTCGTTCCGCAACCTTCATCATGACCGCCAGGGGATAGTAGCGGGCCGGCCGTCGTCAACCCTCCGTGAGCGGGCCGGCGGCGACGAGTCGGGGATCCAGCGTGAACAGCTCGCGGGGACGGCCGACCCCGCGCAGGGCGAACCGCCCGAGCGACACCAGGTCCGCCCGCTCCCCGTCCGGCATGGCGGCCACGAACTCGGAGGAAAGCAGCATGTCCCGGTCCACTGAGCGGCACATTGCGGCGATCCGCGCGACCTCGTTCACCGCGGGCCCGACCACGGTGAAATCGAGCCGGCTCCGGCTGCCGATATTGCCGAAGAACACCTCGCCGACATGCAGCCCCAGATAGACCGAGGTGACGGGTCGTCCCTCGGCGCGCCGCGCCGCATCGAGCACGCTGCCGCGGTCACGCAGCGTACGCTCCGCCTGCAGCGCCGCCCGGCAGGCTACCGCCGGGTCGTTTGCCTGGAAGACGGCCAGCGTGCCGTCGCCCATCAGCTTGAGCACGTCGCCGCCAGCCTCGCAGACGGCGGAGATCACCAGCTCGGCATAGTCGTTCAGGAGCGGGATGATCTCGTCGGGCGGGGCCGTGTCGGTGATCGTGGTGTAGCCGCGCAGGTCGGAGAACCACAGAACCGCATGGATCCGCTCGGCCACGCCGCGCCGGATCCGCCCCTGCAGCACGAGCTGCGCGGCATCGGCGCCGAGATAGACCTCCGCCAGGGTGGCGATGATGCGGGCCAGGGCCGCGGACTTGATCGCCAGCGCCAAAGGCGGGGTCAGACGCCGCAACGTTGCCAGATCGGCGTCGCTGAAGCCGCCCGGTGCGTCGGTCAGCCAGTGCGAGTAGACCGAATCCATCTCGCCGATCACCGCCTCGGCCGC
>NZ_WUJP01000382.1 GCF_009806515.1 Geminicoccus flavidas
GAAGCGATGGCGCAGGGCCAGGAAGTCCGTCGGGGCATGTTCCGCCAGGGTCTCCACCTCGGCGAAATCCAGCCCCTCGCCGGCCGAGAGCCGGCTGCGGATCTCGGCGATCTCGTCGACGACCAGCCGAAACGAGGCACTGCGCCGCCACCGCTCGGTGGCATCGTCGCCGCGGTCGGTGCGCCCGTACTCGACGACCTCCACCGCCTCCGCCCGGTCGCGCCGCCAGATGAAGGCGCGGCCTTCGTGGATCGGGTGGAGCGTGTCGATGATGACCATGACGCCGGCCAGGCGCAGGCCGGATGCCGCGCAGCGCTCGCACAGCTCCTGGAGCAGGGCGGGCTCGGCCATCCCCTCCAGGCCAGCACCGGTCAGCCACTGGCAGAGCCGCTCGATGTCCGCGTCGCGCATGCCGCCGTTCCCCACATCGGCTGGCATGCAGCAGGCCGGACATTCTGTCAAAGTCAACGGGTCAGCGGCACCCAGGCCGGCTCAGTACGGGCTGGCGGTCGGACGGACGATGATCTCGCTCACGTCGACATCGGGCGGCTGCTCCACCGCGAACCGGATGGCCCGGGCAATTGCCTCGGGCTCCAGGGCGATGGCGCGAAACTCGGCCATGCCGGCACGGGCGGTCTCGTCGGTGATCGTGTCGGCCAGCTCGGAGCGGACCACGCCTGGCGAGATGGTGGTGACCCGGATGTCCGAGGATTCCTGGCGCAGACCCTCGGAGATCGCCCGGACCGCGAACTTGGTGGCACAGTAGACCGCCGCAGTCGGATAGACCTGATGGCCGCCGATCGAGGAGACGTTGACGATCTGGCCGCTGCCCTGGCGCTGCATCACCGGCAGCACCGCAGCGATCCCGTTCAGCACGCCCTTGATGTTGACGTCGACCATCCGGTTCCACTCGTCGACCTTGAGTGCCGCCATCGGCGAGAGCGGCATGATCCCGGCATTGTTGACCAGCACGTCGACCCGGCCGAACCGCTCGATGGCGGTGGCGACGAAGGCCTGCACTTGCGCGGCATCGGTAACGTCGACCGCCTTGATCAGCACGTTACCGCCGGCTGCGGTGATCGTGCCAGCCAACTGCTCCAGCCGGTCGACGCGGCGGGCACCGGCCACCACGACGGCACCGGCTCTGGACAGCTCCTGCGCGGTGGCCTCACCGATGCCGCTGCTGGCGCCGGTGACCAGGACGACCTTGTTCTCGATGGCGGACATGGCGGTCTCCTCAGGGCGGGTCATTCGGCGTCTTCCACGGGCAGGGCGATGCCACGCTCGTCATAGAGTGCGCGCAGCGTCGCCGCGGCGTTCAGCGCGCGCGGGAAGCCGGCATAGACCGTGGTCAGGTAGACGATCTCGTTGAGCTCGGCCGGTGCCGCGCCGAGGTTGAGGGCGTAGCCGGCATGGATCCTCAGCTGCGGCTGGAGGTCCTGGGCGGCCAGCATCGCCACGGTCGCGAGCTGGCGGGCCTGCGGGTCCAGCACCGTGCGGCCGACGATCTCGCCCAGCGCATAGTTCAGGGTCGCCTCGCCGAGCGGCGGGAAGTCGCGGCGCAGCTCGTCCAGGACCGGCTGGCCCGCCCCGCCGCTAAGCGCGTCCACCACCGCCTGGCCGCGCTGCGCCCGCGCATCCGCGGTTTCGGCAGCGCCGGTCGGGCTGGACGTGGTGGCGAGGCTGGCGGCGGTGGCGGCCATGGCGAGCGTCCTTTTCATTCCCTGCATGACGGTCTCCGTTGAAGGGCAACGGCCGGCGCGATCGGACGATCATCGTCGGCAGGCCTGAATCTCGCGCAGGTCGGGCCGGTACCGGTAGACGAGAGCTGCAGGATTCTTGCACGATCCTCCAGAAGGGCTGGACCGGTGCCGGCACAGGACGCATGAGGCGGCTGCGCACGCGGCCTTGAGGCCAGGGAGGTCCGGACATGGATGGGCATGAGGAGCTGGCAGGGCTGATCGGGCGGCATGTGGCCGGCGAAGGCATCCATCCATGCACTATCCCGCGGCTGGCGCTGATCCGCAGCCGGCAGCGGACCGAGCCGGTGCACGTGGTCTATCAGCCATCCTTGTGCGTCGTGGCGCAGGGCGCCAAACAGGTGATTCTGGGCGAGCGGGTGCTGCGCTATGCGCCTGGCCAGTTCCTGGTGGTGTCGGTCGACCTGCCGATCGTCGGCCAGGTTATCCAGGCAGAGCCGGACCGGCCCTATCTGGCCCTGCAGCTCCATCTGGAGCCGGCCATGCTCGCGGCCTTGCTGCTGGAGCTCGGGCCCGGCCCGTCGCCTGCCCCCGACCCGGGGCCGGGCCTGCTGCTGAGCATGCTGGACGCTGACCTGCTGGGTGCATTGGTGCGGCTCCTGCGCCTCCTGGACCAGCCGGCGGACATCTCGGTCCTCGCTCCCCTGATCGAGCAGGAGATCCTCTACCGGCTCCTACGCGGCGAGCAGACCGCAATGCTGCGGCAGATCGCGGTGGTGGAGAGCCGGCTGCAGCAGGTCAACCGGGCGATCAGCTGGATCAAGCGCAACTTCACCGCCCCCTTCAGCATCGAGGCGGTGGCGCGCGAGGCGCGGATGAGCCCCTCCGCCCTCCACCAGCACTTCAAGGCGGTCACTGCCATGAGCCCGCTACAGTATCAAAAGCAGCTGCGGCTGCAGGAGGCGCGGCGGCTGCTTCTGGCCCAGGCGCGCGATGCCGCGGATGTCGGTCACGAGGTCGGCTATGACAGCCCCTCCCAGTTCAGCCGCGAGTATCGCCGCCTGTTCGGCGCGCCGCCCGCTCGCGACATCACCCGGCTGCGCGACACGACCCTGGCCCTCGAGGCCTGAGCAACGCGGCCAGAAGGAAACGACGCGCTTCCGGCTGGCCGGCCGGTCCCTTCTTCCAGACCGTTTCCGAATCCGCGCTGCAATTCGACCTCAGCATGGCGCAAGAGCAAGTCGTTCTGCCTACTTCAGGACGTTGTTTCCAGCTCCAAGCTGCACAATCGGCTGTCAGGGAAATATAAAATCTCAGCTGGGTGCAGGTCAACTGGCTTCAGTAAGATAATTTGGTTGTTGTTTCCAATTATCTTCAATAATACTCGCCAGAGCTTGCCAAGCATTCGCCGATTGCCGTAATGACACCGTGTTCATCGACAAGAACACGACTTTCATCACATAGCTGCACCGCACCCGATCAGGCCCGACCCACCTCGACCGGTGCCGGCATGCTTCATCCTTGCTGGGGACCATGATGCATCGACGCGATCTTCTGGCCGGTCTGGCGGCACTTCCGGCTTCGCAACTGCTGACCGGCCTCCTGCCGGACGCCGGCGTGGCCCAGGCTGCGGCCACGCCTCTCAAGAAGAACTTCGTGTTCTGGGAATGCATGCGCTGGCAGAAAGGCCCGGCCAGCCTGGCCAGCTGCGGCCTGCGCCGGATGCCGATCTATTACGAGGCGTCGCTGATCACCAATGGCGAGGCCGACTTCAAGAAGATCGACAAGGTCATCGCGGAGATCAAGGCGAAGAAGCTGCCCATGGTAACGCTGGACGTGGAGCTGTGGAATCCGGCCTCCATCCCGCAGCGCGAGAAATACATCCGGCTGATCGAGTACGTGCGGGCGCGCGTACCCTCCTCCACCAAGCTGTCCCTCTACGGCATCATGCCGCGGCCGCGCTACCACGACTATGTGGCCGGCGGCACGCGCCTCAAACAGCGGCAGCACGAGAACAGGATTGCGGCACCGCTCGCAGCCAAGTGCGACTGGATCATGCCGATGTTCCACACCTACCAGCCGAACCGAGTCCACTGGGCCAAGTTCGCGAAGGTGATCATCGCAGAGGCCCGCCAGTACAACAAGCCGGTGATGCCCTGGCTTTGGCCCCAGTACCACGAGCGGACTTCGCCGGCATCACTGCGACGCAAGTTTCTCCCGGGCGACTTCTTCCGTGAGCAGCTGGAAACAGCTTATCACCTGGGCGACAGCCTCTGCATCTGGGGCACGAGGATCGACGTGCCGGGCACGACGGTCAAGCGCGCCACCTGGAACCCCAAGGCGCCATGGTGGGCGCAGACCAAGGCGTTCCTGCGCAGCAAGAATGCCCCGGTCTGCAAGCTTTGAACGCCAGGCGGCTGTGCGCGTGAAGCCGGTCTAGTCGCCCGGATGGGCGGCAGGCCCTGCCCCGCCCATCCCCTGCGGCCCGCCATGCGGACCCCAGTTCTCCAGCTCGTCGTTCGAGCTCGTGCTGGTGGTGCCGTCGGTGCAGGCGGCGAGCGCGCCGGCCGCGGTGAGCAGGGCCACCATCAGCAGCTTGCGCAGGTGGAAGTTCCGCACGGATTTTCATCCCATGGTAGGTGCCTGGCCGCTAAAGCCCGCAACCCCCGGGATCGTTCCGCCGATCCTATGATTTCAGCCGGCTACCGTCCCGATCGAACAGCGGCTCGCTGGCGACCACCGCTGCAAAACGCCGGCCCAGATAGTCGATCTCCAGCCGCGTGCCGGGCTCGCTTTTGCCGGTCGGCAGGTAGCCATAGGCGATCCACTTGCCGACCGAGTAGCCATAGTTCGCCGAGGTGACATAGCCCGCCAGCTGCCCACCGGCATAGATCGGCTCCTTGCCGAGCAGGGTCGCCTCCGGGTCGTCGACCGTCAGGCAGCAGAGCCGGCGCGGCATGGGCTGCATCTTCAGGTCGAGCAGCCGCGCCCGGCCAATGAAGTCGCCCTTCTTGAAGCGCACCGCCCAGGCGAGGCCGGCTTCCAGCGGGTTGGTGTCCGGCAGGATGTCGGCACCCCAGAGCCGGTAGCCCTTTTCGAGCCGCATGGAATCCATCGCCCCGGCGCCGGCCGGGATCAGGCCGTGCGGCTGGCCGGCCTGCATCAGCAGCTCCCACAGCTCGCCGCCGAACTCGGTGGGGGCGTAGATCTCGAAGCCCAGCTCGCCGACATAGGACAGGCGCAGCGCCATGGTCGGGACATAGCCGACCAGCACCTTCTTCCAGCCGTAATAGGGCAGGCCCCGGTGCGAGACGTCGTCCTCGGTCAGCGACTGGAGGATCTCCCGCGCCTTGGGTCCCCACAGCCCTACCGCACAATACTGGGAAGTGACGTCCTCGATCGCGACGCTGCCATCCGCCGGCGCATGGGCGCGGATCCAGCCCAGGTCATGCATGCCGACCCCGCCGCCGGTCAGCACCAGGAACGCGTCGAGCGCAAGGCGGGCGACCGTCAGGTCGCACATGATCCCGCCCCGGCCGTTCAGCATCGCCGTGTAGGTGACCTTGCCGACCGGCTTGTCGATGTCGTTGGCGGCGAGCCTCTGCAAAAAGGCGGCGGCGCCCTTGCCGCTCACCCGGATCTTGGTGAAGGCGGTCAGGTCGAACAGGCCGGCGGTCTTGCGCACCTGCGTGTGCTCTGCCCCCTGGATCGGCGACCAGTATCGGCTGCCCCAGTCGTCGCGGACCGGGAAGTTGCGGCCTTCCAGCAGCTTCTTGTTGCTCTCGTACCATTGCGGCCGCTCGAACCCGGCCGCGTCGAAGAACACCGCCTCTGCCTGCTTCTGCTGCGGGTAGAAGGGCGAACGGCGCAGGCCCCGCGGCTCCTCCATCTGCTGCAGCGGGTGAACGACGTCGTAGACCTCCTTGTACTGCTGCCAGCCGCGCCGGCGCACAAACTTCGGGGTCTGCTGGTGGGGCGCGATGCGGTTAATGTCGCCCTCGTGGACATCCCATTCCGGCTCGCCCGTGGCGATCCATTCCGCCATGGTCTTGCCCACCCCGCCGCCATGGGTGATCCAGACCGCCTCAGCGACCCAGAAGCCCTTGACCAGTAGGCTCTCGCCCAGCACCGGGCCGCCGTCGGGCGTGAAGCTGAACATGCCGTTGAACGCGTCGCGCACACCGGCCTTCATCACCGCCGGCAGGAGCTCGCGGGTGGCCTCTTCCGCCTCCTGAAAGTCCTCGGGCGTGAACGGGTTCATCGACGGCATGACCGGCGTCTGGCCGAAGGCGCGGATGTCGTCCGCTTCCACCAGCCGCGGTGCGTGACGATAGTTGCCGATGCCGTACTGGCTGCCGTGCTGGCGGAAATACATCGACTTGTCCTGGTGGCGGAGCAGGACGTGGGTCGCCTCCTCCGTCACGCCGGCCAGCTCCGGCAGGTCGTTGGTCCAGGCATACTGGTGCTCGCAGGGCATGAGCGGGATCGGCACACCGACCATGCGGCCGATCCGCGGCCCCCAGATGCCGCAGCAGACCAGGACCTGCTCGCAGGTGATCCGGCCCTGGCTGGTCTCGAGCCCGACCACCCGGCCCCCTTCGGTTAGCACGTCCAGGACCTCGGTCCGGCCCTGGAACGCGATGCCGCGGCCCTTTGCGTAGCGGATCATCGCCTCGGTGGCGCGCAGCGGCTTGGCGATGCCGTCCGTGGGCGTCCAGAAGCCCAGGCGCACCTTGCCCGTGTCCATCAGCGGCGAGAGCTCGCGGCACTGCTCGGGGCCGATGATCTCTGCGGGGATGCCCCAGGAGCGCGCGATGCCGTGACGCCACCGGATATAGGTGTCGCGCTCCTCGCTGGTCGACACTTCCAGGCCGCCGACCTTGAGAAAGCAGGGCTGGCCGTCCAGCTCGAGTGAGTTCAGCAGGTCTACCGTGTACCTGGCGAACGTCGCCATCATCCGCGACGGGTTGGTCTGGAACACCCCGCCCGGCGCATGGCTAGTGGAGCCGCCGGTGTGCGGCAGGTCGCCCTGGTCGACCACCAGCACGTCCGTATAGCCCATCTTCGCCAGATGGTAGGCCGTGGCACAGCCGACGATGCCGGCGCCGACGATGACGAGCCTCGCCTGGGTCTGCATCCTCAACTCGCTCCCTTGCCCGGCCCGGTCACACGACGATCTCGTAGCCGAACTCGCGCGCAGCGTTTTCCAGATACTTCCATACATAGTCCGCGAAGGACCGATTGGTGTAGAGGTCGACGAACGGCCGGTCGGCATTGCCCGCGACGTAGTGCAGGATGACGTTGGCCTTGCCCAGATGGCTCTGCAGCACCATGCCGGGCCGGAACGCGCGGGGGTGCAGGTCGAGCGGGCAGCCGGCCGCCAGCACGTCGCGCAGGCGCTGGCCTTCCAGGCAGATCGTGGTCATCCGCTCGGACAGGTCGATCACCGCGTGGTGCAGTCCCCGGCAAGCTTCCCGCAGTGCCTGGGCGATCTGTGCCTCGCGGCCGGGCTCGTAGACGATGATCCAGTCGTCCGGGCCGATCCAGAAGGCATGGGCGCCCGAGCCCGACCCGGTCTCACCCACCTTGCGCGGCAGGGCGAAGCCCAGGACCGGCTCGACCGCCCGGGCCACGTCCCCCCCGCCGCGCAGGCCGACCTTGGCCTTGAACGGGCGCTCCAGCATGCGGAGCGGCGCGCCCTTGGTGGACGGCCGGTTCTTCAGGTCGAGATGCGTGGTGCCCGCAATACGCTCAGCCATGGAGCCGGGCTCCCTCGGGATCGATGAACACGGGCGCCGTCACCTCGACCTCCGCGGTGCCGTCCCCGTGGCTGACCCACAGGCGCTGGCCGTGGCGCGCCCGCCCGCCCGCCAGCAGGGCCAACGCGAAGGAGCGGCCGAGACTGGCCGAATGATAGCTGGAGGTGACGTGGCCAATCATCCTGGCCGGCACGTTCGGCGTGCGGCTCTCCACGATCTGCGCGCCCTCGCCCAGCACCAGCTTCGGGTCGGGCGGCAGGAGCCCCACCAGCTGCTTGCGGTCCGGGCGCAGCATGTCGGGCCGGGTCAGCGAGCGCTTGCCTAGAAAATCCTTCTGCTTCGACACGGCCCAGTCCATGCCCAGGTCCTGCGGTGTCACGGTGCCGTCCGTCTCCTGGCCGACGATGATGTAGCCTTTCTCGGCGCGCAGCACGTGCATCGCCTCCGTGCCATACGGGGTGATGCCGAACGGCTGGCCGGCACGGTACAGCGCGTCGGTGACGATCTCGCCATAGGAGGCCGGCACGTTCACCTCGAAGCCAAGCTCGCCCGTGAAGCTGATCCTAAAGATCCTGGCCGGGATGCCCGCGACCTCCGCCTCGGTCATCGACAAATGCGGCAGGGCTTCCTTGGAGATGTCGCCCCGGGTCAGCACCGCCTGGAGCACGTCACGGGCCTTGGGCCCCTGCAGGGCGATCACCGCCCACTGCTCGGTCACCGAAGTCAAATAGACCTGGAGGTCCGGCCACTCGGTCTGCAGCCAGCTCTCCAGCCAGGCCAGCACCCCGGCAGCGCCGCCGGTCGTGGTGGTCATGTGGAAATGATGCTCGCCGATCCGCGTGGTCACACCGTCGTCGAACACCATGCCGTCCTCGCGCAGCATCAGGCCGTAGCGGCACTTGCCGATGCCGAGCTTTGACCAGGCATTGGTGTAGACGCGGTTCAGAAACTCCGCGCTGTCTCGGCCCTGGATGTCTATCTTGCCGAGCGTGGTGGCGTCGAACATGCCGACGGCACCACGCACCGCCCGGCACTCGCGATCCACCGCCGCGTGCATGTCCTCGCCAGTCTTGGGGAAGTACCAGGCCCGCTTCCACAGGCCTACGTCCTCGAACACGGCGCCGTGCCGCTCGGCCCAGCCATGCATCGGCGTGCGCCGGACCGGGTCGAACAGGTCGCCCTTGCTGGGCCCGGCGAAGGCGCCGAAGGTCGTGGGCGTATAGGGCGGGCGGAAGGTGGTGGTGCCGATCTCCGGGATCGGACGGGACAGGTTCTCGGCCACGATCGCCAGGCCAGTGACGTTGCTGGTTTTGCCCTGGTCGGTTGCCATGCCATTGGTGGTGTAGCGCTTGACGTGCTCGATCGAGCGGAAGCCCTCGCGGTTGGCGAGCTTCAGGTCCTTGGCCGTCACGTCGTTCTGGAAGTCGACCCAGGCGCGCTGCCCGGTCCGGTCGCCCTCCAGGAGCCAGACCGGCTGGTGCGGCCCGGAGACCGGCTCCTGCACGGAGGGTGCCGGCGTGGCATAGGCCTCGAAGCCCGCCGCCACCGCCGCCTCGGTGCCGGCGGCAAGACCCTCGGCCAGGGCCTCGGCCAGCGTCCAGGAGCCCCGGCAGGCACCGGCCGAGCGCTCCTCCTGCAAACCTTCCCCGGGCACGAAGGCAGCCAGCCCCTCGTCCCAACGGAGCTTGCCGCGGCTCTGGCTGAACAGGTGCACGGTCGGGTTCCAGCCGCCGCACATCAGCACGGCGTCGCAGGACAGGGCCTGGACCCGGCCCATGATCGGCGGCCCGGCCTCGTCCAGTGCCTGGACATGGAGCTGCGAAACCCGCAACCGGCCCTGGCTGCCGACAGGCCCCTGGCCCCGCAGGATGGTGATCCCGGCGGTCTGCGCCTGCACCACCCGCTCGCCGATCGGCGTGTGGCGCTGGTCGACCACCGTGACCTTCGCCCCCGCGTCCTG
>NZ_WUJP01000383.1 GCF_009806515.1 Geminicoccus flavidas
GAGGTCCAGGGCAGCGTCATAGGCGCTGTCATCGCTGGTGCAGACCACGACCTCGCGGCCGACCAGCACGCCGAACCGGTTCAGGTAGGTACGCGCGGCGCTCGCCAGCATGATGCCTGGCCGGTCGTTGTCCGGGAACACCAGCGGGCGCTCGATGGCGCCGGTCGTCAGCACCACCTGCTTCGCCCGCACCCGCCACAGGCGCTGGCGCGGCAGGTCCGGCGGCGGGTCGGCCAGGTGGTCGATGACCTTTTCCAGCAGGCCCAGATAGTTGTGGTCGTAATAGCCAAAGCAGGTCGTGCGGGTGAGGACGGTGAGCTCGGGGTGCTGGTCGAGCTCGGCTCTCGCCCGCTCCAGCCAGGCTTCGGGCGCCACCTCGTCGACCGTGATCCCCCGGCCGCTTTCGCTCAGCAGCGAGCCGCCAACCTCCGGCTGCTCGTCGCACAGGATCACCCGGGCCCCGGTGCGCGCCGCCGCCAGCGCTGCGGCCAGCCCGGCCGGCCCCGCCCCGACCACCAGCACGTCAGTCCAGACATGGCGGTGCAGATAGCGGTCGGGATCCGGTGCCGTCGGCGCCTTGCCCAGCCCGGCGGCTGCACGGATGCGTGGCTCGTACACCTTCGTCCAGAAGGCGGCCGGCCACTTGAAGGTCTTGTAGTAGAAGCCGGCTGGCAGGAAGTTGGCAAGCCGGTCGTTCACCGCGTTGCGGTCGTAGCGCAGCGAGCCCTTGCGGTTCTGGCTCTCGGCCACCAGCCCGTCGAACAGCTCGACCTGGGTCGCCTTGAAGTTCGGGTCGGTGCGCCCGCCCCCCATCTGGAGCTGGACCAGCCCGTTCGGCTCTTCCGAGCCTGCCGACAGGAAGCCACGCGGCCGGTGGTACTTGAACGAGCGGCCGACCAGATGGACGCCGTTGGCGAGCAGGGCGGAGGCCAGCGTGTCGCCGGGATGGCCCTCGTAGCGTTTGCCGTCGAAGGTGAAGCGGATCGTGCGGCTCCGGTCGATCCGCCCGCCCTGCGCGATGCGCGCCTTCTGGCTCATGGGCCCGCCCCGTCCGGCTGCTCGCCCGCCGCATGAAAGCTCGAGAACCGATCGGTCACCGTGTCCCGCACCGCGGTGAACCAGCGCCCGCAACCCTGGACGTGGCACCAGCGCTCGTGGAAGCGGCCCTTGGGGTTTTGCCGGGTGAAGACATAGCCGGCCCAGGCGCCGTCGCTTAGCGCCCCCGGATCGCTGGGACGCACGATGCCGGCCTCGCCGCCATTGCGGAATTCGGTCTCGGCGCGCGGGCCGCAATGGGGGCAGGTGATCAGGAGCATGGGATGGGGCTCTTGGGGAAGCTGGATGGCCGGCACAGGGTCAGCGATGGCGAAGAAAGTGCGGGACGCTCCCACCCAAGATCGTCATGGCCGGGCTGGATCCGGCCATCCAGTCGTCCGGATGGTGAGGCATGGCGGCATTCGTCTACATCATGGCCAGCCAGCGCAACGGCACGCTCTACGTTGGCGTGACGGGAGATCTCATCCGTCGTGTTCACGAGCACCGGACTGGAGCAGTTGCAGGCTTCACCAAGCGCTACGGCGTGAAGTCGCTGGTCTGGTACGAGGTCCATGACGAGATGGCTGCGGCGATCCAGCGGGAAACCAGCCTGAAGCGCTGGCGGCGCGACTGGAAGCTCGCGCTGATCGAGAAGATCAACCCCGACTGGCAGCACCTTTGGGACGACATCGTCCAGTGAACGACTGGATGGCCGGCTCAAGGTCGGCCATGACGATGGGAGGTGAGCGCGACGAAGCATCAATGCGCCACCGCCGCCGCCGCCGCCTCGTCGATCAGCCGGCCGTTGACGAACCGGTCCAGCGTGAAGGGCGCGTTGATCGGGTGCGGCTCGCCATGAGCCAGGGTGTGGGCGAAGACATGGCCGGAGCCGGGCGTGGCCTTGAAGCCGCCCGTCCCCCAGCCGCAGTTGATGAAGAAATTGTCCACCGGCGTCTTGCCGATGATCGGCGAGCGGTCAGGGGTAACGTCGACGATGCCGGCCCAGGATCGCAGCATCCGCATCCGGGAGAAGATCGGGAACAGTTCCAGGATCGCCTCCAGCGTATGCTCGATGATCTGCATCCCGCCGCGCTGGGCATAGGAGATGTACTGGTCGGTGCCGGCGCCGATCACCAGCTCGCCCTTGTCGGACTGGCTGATATAGGCGTGGATCGTGTTGCTCATCACCACGCAGGGGAAGGCCGGCTTGACCGGCTCGGACACCAGCGCCTGGAGCGGGAAGCTTTCCAGCGGCAGCTCGATTCCGGCCATGCCGGCCACCACCGAGGAATGGCCGGCAGCGACGCAGCCGATCCGGCCGGCCGCGATGTAGCCCCGGCTGGTCTCCACTCCCACCGCCCGGCCGCCCTCGACCCGGATGCCGGTCACCTCGCAGTTCTGGATGATGTCGACGCCCAAGCGATCGGCACCGCGCGCATAGCCCCAGGCGACCGCGTCGTGCCGGGCGGTCCCGCCACGCCGCTGCAAGGCGGCACCCATCACCGGGTAGCGGATGTCCTTGGACAGGTTGAGCTGCGGGCAGAAGGCCTTGGCCTCCTCGGCGGTCAGCAGCTCGTTGTCCACGCCGTTCAGCCGGTTGGCGTGGACGGTGCGCCTGGCGATCTGCATGTCGTGGGTGTTGTGCGCCAGCATGAGCACGCCGCGCTGGCTGAACATCACGTTGTAGTTCAGCTCGGCCGAGAGCCCTTCCCAGAGCTGCATCGCATGGTCGTAGAGGGCGGCACTCTCGTCGTAGAGATAGTTGGAGCGGCAGATCGTGGTGTTGCGCCCGGTATTGCCGCCGCCCAGCCAGCCGCGCTCGATCACCGCAACATTGGTCACCTTGTGGACCTTGGCGAGGTAGTAGGCAGTGGCCAAGCCATGGCCGCCGCCGCCGATGATGACGACATCGTAGCCCCGCTTGGGCTCGGGGCTGCGCCAGTAGGCCGGCCAGTTGGCGTGGCCGGACAGGGCGTTCCTCGCCAGCGAGAAGATCGAGAAGCGGGTCATGCGCAGGTCATGCTGGTGGTCCGGCCAGTCAGGGGCCTCAAGCGCGGAGGAGTAGCGGCAGGGATCGGCCGCCGTCTAGCGGCACGGCGGCCGGTAGCCGCAGCGAAAGCGACACCCACCGCCCCGCTGCGGCCGGATGTCGCAGCGGCCCGACCTGGAGCACTTCCGGCGGCGTTCCGGTACGAGGCAAGCTTGTGTCGCAAACACGAAACTGCCACCGTCGGAGATCGGCCGGACTTCCCCCTTCGCCAAAAGGGTCAGGATGAGCGAGCAGAACCGAAGTCAACCGGAGATCGTGGCGTTTCTGCTGGTTCCGAGCTTCACGATGATCGCGTTCGCGGCAGCGCTGGAGCCGTTGCGGATCGCCAACCGGATGTCGGGAAAAGAGCTGTACCGCTGGGTGATCCTGAGCAAGGACGGCCAGCCGGTGGCCTCCTCCGTGGGCATCGAGACGGCGGTCGACCTGCCCATGGGCAAGTTCGAGATCCCGGCCAGCCAGCCCCCCACCATCGTGGTCTGCGGTGGGCTGCATTCCGAGCGCTACCAGGACAAGGAGGTGCTGGCCTGGCTGCGCTGGGCCGATCGACGCGGCGCGCAGATCGGCTCGATTTGCGCCGGCGCCCATATCCTGGGC
>NZ_WUJP01000384.1 GCF_009806515.1 Geminicoccus flavidas
CGGGCCGGGCTGCTGGAGGGCTATCGCTGCACCATCCACTGGGAGAACATCCCGGGCTTCGTCGAGGCCTTCCCCGACATCAACGTCACTGCCGACCTGTTCGAGATCGACCGCAACCGCTTCACCTGTGCCGGCGGCACTGCGGCCCTCGACCTGATGCTGCAGAAGATCACCACGGCGCATGGCGACGAGCTGGCGGCGCGCGTGTCCGAGCAGTGCATCCTGGATCGGGTGCGCAGTGCGGACGACCGCCAGCGCATGCCGATCCGGGTGCGCCTGGGCGTCCATCATCCCAAGCTGATCCTGGCGATCGAGCTGATGGAGGCGAATGTCGAGGAGCCGCTGGGCCAGGACCAGCTCGCCAAATATGTCGGCATGTCGCGCCGGCAGCTGGAGCGGCTGTTCAAGAAGCATCTCGGCCGCACCCCGGCGCAGTATTACCTGGAGCTGCGCCTGGAGCGCGCCCGCCACCTGCTCTACCAGACCGACCTGCCGATCATGAACGTCGCCTGCGCCTGCGGCTTCGTGTCCGCCTCGCATTTCTCGACCTGCTACCGGCAGATGTACGGCAAGACCCCCAGGCAGGAGCGTCTGGCAGCGGCGTGAGCCCTTGGAGACACCACATGAAATGGCTGTCGGCAGCCCTGCTCCTCCTGCTGGCGCTGCCCGCGGGAGCAGCCGAGCGCACCGTCGCGGTGTTCGACTTCGAGCTGATCGACACGAGCCTGGATGGCGAGCTCGAAGGGGCCGATCCGGCCGAAACCGCCAGGCTCCACCGGCTGGCGCCGCAGCTGCGTGATGCGATCGCGGACCTGCCCGGTTTCACCCTGCTCGACGTCGCACCGCTCCAGTCCAAGGCCAGCGAACGCTCGCTCAACAGTTGCGCCAAGTGTGCCATCGACCTGGCGCGGGAGCTGGGCGCCGACATCGTCGTCACCGGCACGGTGCAGAAGGTCTCGAACCTGATCCTCAACATCAATGCCCGCGGCCAGGAGGTCGCCACCGGCCGGCCCATGGCCGGCGGCAGCGTCGACATCCGCGGCAACAATGACGAGATGTGGGAGCGCGGCGGACGGGCGCTGTGGAAGAACCGGCTGCGGCAGCAGTTCGAGGCGCTGGAGTGATGGCGCACCCGGCAGCAGGGCGTGGCCTGGCTGGCTAGGCCTTGGCCCCTTTCACCCCTCCCCCCAGCGCCGGCTCGGCATCGGGATCGAGCGGCCAGCGGGCACGCGCCCTAGTGTCGAGCGGGTCCGTATGGCCCAGGCGCAGCCGTTCGGCGCCCGCCCAGGCGATCATGGTGCCGTTGTCGGTGCACAGCCTGGGCGGCGGGACGACCAGCCGGCTGCTGGTCCGCGCGACCAATGCCTGGAGGGCTGCGCGCAAGGCGGCGTTCGCGGCCACACCGCCGGCCACCACCAGGGTCGGCTCAACCTCTGGATGGTGCGTGCGGAACCGGGCCAGCGCGTGGCGGGTGCGGTCGGCGACGCTGGCCGCGACCGCGGCCTGGAAGCTGGCGCAGATGTCGGGCACAGCCCGGCGCGCCTCCGGGCCCAGCGCCAGGATCGTCTGGCGCACCGCGGTCTTGAGGCCGCTGAACGAGAAGGCGCAGCCCGGGCGGCCCAGCATCGGCCGGGGGAAGTCGAACCGCGCGGGATCGCCTTCTGCTGCCGCCCGCTCCACTGCCGGCCCGCCTGGAAAGCCCAGGCCCAGCATCTTGGCGACCTTGTCGAACGCCTCGCCCAGGGCGTCATCCACCGTGCTGCCGAGGCGCCGGTAGCTGCCGACCCCGTTGACCTCGACCAGCTGGCAGTGTCCGCCCGAGACCAGCAGCAGGAGATAGGGGAAGGCCACGTCGTCGGTGAGCCTGGCGGTCAGCGCATGGGCTTCCAGATGGTTGACGGCCACCAGGGGCAAGCCGTGGACCAGGCAGATCGCCTTGGCGGTGGTGAGCCCGACCAGCAGGCCGCCGATCAGGCCGGGCCCGGCGGTGGCGGCCACGGCGGCCAGCTCGCCAAAGCCCAGGCCGGCCTCGTCCATCACCTTGCGGACCAGCCGGTCCAGGCTCTCCACATGGGCGCGCGCCGCGATCTCCGGCACCACCCCGCCATAGAGCGCGTGCTCCTCGACCTGGGTACGCACCGCCTCGGCCAGGATTCGCCGATCCTCGGCCACCAGCGCCACCCCGGTCTCGTCACACGATGTCTCGATCCCGAGAACGACCCTTGCCAAAGGGATGCACTCCAGCCACGCCTATCGGCGCCGTCCGTTACGTCCTCGCAGAGATCATGACCAGCCCGATCCGGCTCAATATCGGCACACGCGGTTCGCCTCTGGCGCTCGCCCAGGCGGAGATCGTGCGCGCCGCCCTGTTCCAGGCCTGGCCGGAGCTGGCAATCGAGGACGCCGTCACCATCAAGGTGATCAAGACCACCGGCGACAAGATCCAGGACCGCACGCTGGCCGAACTCGGCGGCAAGGGCCTGTTCACCAAGGAGATCGAGGAGGCGCTTTACGCCAAGGAGATCGACCTCGCCGTCCACTCGATGAAGGATATGCCGACCGTCCTGCCGGACGGGCTGGCGATCCTGGCCGTGCTGCCGCGCGCGGACGTGCGCGACCTCTTGATCGGCCCCTATGGCGGCCTGGCGAGCATCCCACCGGATGCGGTGGTGGGCACGGCCTCGCTGCGCCGCCAGGCCCAGCTCCTGGCGCACCGCCCGGACCTCCAGGTCGTGCCGCTGCGCGGCAACGTGCAGACCCGGCTGGCCAAGCTCGCGCGCGGCGACGTGGCCGCGACTTTCCTGGCCAAGGCCGGGCTGGACCGGATGGGGATGCACGACGTCCCGTCCGTGGCGCTCGGGCCGGACGTCATGCTGCCGGCGGTGGCCCAGGGTGCGATCGGCATCGAGGCGCGCCTGGACGACCGGCGGGTGGCGGAGCTCCTGGCGAGTCTGGACGACCCTCTCACTCATGCCTGCATCCGTGCCGAGCGGGCGATGCTCCAGGTGCTGGACGGCTCTTGCCGCACGCCGATTGCCGGGCTTGCCCGGCATCTGACCGACGGGCGGCTGCGGCTGGACGGGCTGGTCGCCTCGCCGGACGGGCGAAGGGTGGCGCGGGCGGGCGCCGAAGGTAGCGATCCCCTCACGCTCGGCGACGAGGTCGGCCAGGAACTCCTGGCTCGGCAGCGGGCATGACCGGCCCCTGCCTGCTGCTGACCCGGCCGCGTGCGGATTCGGTGCGGCTGGCAGCGCTTCTGCAGGCCAGGGGCTGGCAAACCCTGGTCGACCCGCTCCTGGAGATCCGGCCGCTGCCGGTGGACCTGCCCGACCTCCAGGGGGTCCAGGCGGTGCTGCTGACCAGTCGCCATGCCGCACCGGCACTGGCAGCCCTGCCACGCCCGCTGCCGGTCCACTGCGTGGGTGAGGCCACCGCGAGCGCAGCTCGCAGGTTGACCACCGCACCCGTGTTCGCTGGGCCGGGCGATGCCGTGGGCATGGCCCGGCAGCTCGCCGCGACGCTCTGGCCTGCGGATGGCGCACTCCTGCACCTGGCCGGTGCCGAGCATCGCCCGGAGCTGAAGGCCGGGCTGGACGCAGCCGGCTTCACCCTGATCCAGCGGATCGTCTACCGGGCCCTGCCCGCGCGCGGCCTCATGGCGGAGACCCGGCAGGCGCTGGCCGAGGGCGCGGTCCAGGCCGTGCTCTTGTTCTCGCCGCGCACCGCCAGCCTGTTCGCCGCACTCAGCCAGGAGCTGGACCTGTCCCGCACCGAGGCCCTGTGCCTGTCGGCCAATGTCGCGGTCGCCCTGCCGGCTGAACGGCTGCGGCGTGTCCGGGTGGCCACGCGGCCCGAGGAAGCGGCGCTGCTCGACCTGCTTGAAGCCCCAGCCCCCGAATGATAGCCCGATCCTGCCTTGAGCGGCGCCCCGTCGCCTCGGGGCAGGAACGGCATGCACCCAGCGCCCGTTCATCACATGATCGAGCAGCCCTTCGACTATCGACGCCCCGGGAAGAAACATGGCCGACGTGATCGACAGCACCGCCGAGGAGATGAAGCCCGGAGCGGCGGCCCCCAGGCCGGGCGGCTATCGGCGGCTGACGGCGGCGCTGGTGGGCGGCGTGATCGGCGGCGCGCTGGTGCTGCTGGGCGGCTTCCTGTTCCTGCCGGACTATGTGCAGGACCGGATCAATGCCGCCGTGGCGGAGCTGCGGCCATCCGACGAGGCCGAGCAACGCATCGTGGCGCTGGAGCAGCGGACCCAGACGCTTGCGGGCCTGGACGACCGGGCGCAGGAGCTGACCCAGCAGCTCGATGCGGTGCAGGCGAGCGTGGCCGAGCTCAGCGGCAGGCTGGACCAGGCTACCGGCCAGGCCCAGCAGCAGGAAGGCACGGTCGGCACGCTGCAAAGCGCCCAGCAGGAGCTGGCCGGCCGGGTGGCGGAGCTGGAGGCTCGCCCGGTGCCGGAGGTTCCGGATCTGGGGCCGCTCCAGGCGCAGATCGAGAACGCGACCAAGGATGTCCAGGATCTCAGGGCATTCGGCGAGCAGCTTGCCGCTCGGGTGAGCGAGGCCACCAGCACCACGGATGCCACCTTGCGGCGGGTCGACACGCTGACCACCGCCCAGGCCGAGGCCGACCGGCGTGCCACCGAGCGTGTCCAGGCGCTGGCCGACCGGATGACCGCGGCCGAGACCGCGATGAGCGCCAGGTTCGCCGAGCTGAACCAGGCCGAGGCGGCCCTGTCCTCACTGCAGGCGGCTCTGGCGAGCCAGGCCAGCCAGATCGCGGCGCTGGAGGCGGCTGCCAGTGACTTGGCGAACAAGGCCCAGCTCGGCATCGCGGCAGTCGGCGACAAGGTGGGTGCGCTCGAGCAGCGGGTGGACGAGCGGCTGGCCCAGGACGGGCGCGGCACCGCGACGGCGCTGGCGCTGACCGAGCTGAACGACGCGCTGGCGGACGGCTCCGCCTTCCCGACGGCGCAGGCGGTGCTGGAGAAGACCGCGGCCGACGACGCCACCATCGCCCAGGCGGCCGGCAAGCTCCGCCCGAGCGCTGCCACCGGCGTGCCGACCCGGGCGGCGCTCCTGGAGCAGCTGGGTGAACTGGACCGGGTGGCGGTCGCCGCCAGCTCGGACGACTGGGTGGAGCAGACCCGCAGCAACATTCTGGGCCTGGTCACGGTCAAGCGGCGCGACGGCACGGTGGTGAACGGCGGCGAGGAAGGCCAGGGCGACAGTGCGCAGCAGAAGCTGGCCGCCGGCGACCTCGCGGGCGCCATCGCGGCGGTCGAGGCGCGCAGCGACAAGGACGAGCCGGAGGTGGCGGCGTGGCTGCAGCGGGCGAAGGCGCGGGCCGACGCCGAGGCGGCCGCGGAACTGCTGCGCCAGCATCTGGGCGAGCTGCTGGTGCGGCCGAGCTGACCAGCCCGCCCGGGCAGCCTTTCCCCCCGCCGCCTCCGTCGCACCGAAGAAAAAGCGTCCCATGGTCCGCCTGCTCATCTTTCTCGTCGTCGCCCTCCTGATCGCGTCGGGTGCCGCATGGCTGGCCGACCATCCCGGCAGCGCCACGATCGACATCGGCGATGCCGTGATCGAGATGCGGCTGGGCATGCTCGTGCTGGGTATCGCCATCTTGGCGCTGGTGCTGGCGATCCTGATCGAGATCTATCGCTGGCTAACCCATGCTCCTGGCCGCTATCGCGGCTGGCGCCGGCGCTCGCGCGAGCTGCGCGGCTGGCAGGAACTGTCCATGGGGCTGGTCGCAGCGGCGGCCGGCGATCCCTCCGGGCTGCGCGGCCATGCCCGCCAGGCGATGAAGCTGATCCCGACCAACCCGGCGGTGCGGGTGCTGACCGCGCAGACCGCCCTGCTGGAAGGTCGCGAGGACGCGGCCGAGGCGCAGTACAAGGAGATGCTGGACGACCCGGCCACCGAGCTCCTGGCGATCCGCGGCCTCCTGACCAGTGCGATGCGCCGGCAGAACTATGACGAGGCGCTGGACTATCTGGGCCTAGCCCGGCGCAAGCACGCCGCCGCCCCCTGGGTGATCCAGACCTCCTTCGACCTGTTCACCCGCACCGGGCGCTGGCGCGATGCCATTACCATGCTGGAGGACATGCAGCGCCTGCGCCTGCTCGAGCCGGCGCTGATCACCCGGCGCCGCGCGGTGCTCCTGCACATGCTGGCGGTGGACGCGGTGGAGCACGACAAGCTGCGTGAGGCGATCCGCGAGGGCCGCAAGGCCACCGACCTCCAGCCGGGCTTTGTGCCGGCAGCGCTGGTCACCTCCGACGTGGCGCGCCGGCTGGGCAAGGGCTCGGAAGCGCGCAAGATCCTGGAGCGGAGCTGGGGAGCCGGCCCGCACCCGCTGATCGCCCAGGCCTATGCCGGCCTCGTCCCGAACGAGACGCCCACGGAGAAGCTCGCCCGCTGCCAGCGCCTGCTCGACCTGCAGCCCAACCATGTCGAGGCCCATGTCTCGCTGGCCGAGCTGGCGATCAGTGCCCAGGACTGGAACCGGGCACGCGAGCTCCTGGAGCGCGCCCTGCAGCTGGAGCCCACCGCCCGGGTATTCCGCCTGATGGCGGAGGTCGAGCGGGCCTCCGGCGCCTCGGCTGAGCGGGTCCAGGAATGGCTGACCCGGGCAGTCGACGCGCCGCCCGACCCGGCCTGGGTCTGCGAAAGCACCGGTGCGGTCCTGGCCCAGTGGCAGGCGTTCGGCCCGAACGGCCAGTTCGACACCCTGCGCTGGACCACCCCGCCCAAGGTGTCGGCCCTGGCCGGCCTGTCCGAGCCGCCCGGACCCATGCTGATCCTGAGCGAGTCCGACCGGATCCAGCCCGCCACCTGACCGTGCCCGGCACCCGTCAGAAGGATTGACGCTGCCCCCGCCGCCGTCTACCAACCGCTCTGCGGGGCCGCCTTAGCTCAGTTGGTAGAGCGGCGCATTCGTAATGCGTAGGTCGGGTGTTCGAGTCACCCAGGCGGCACCAGCATTTTCAAGAGGTTAGCAGAGCCCTTAGACCAGCCGCTCCGGCTGTGTCGCCACCATGTCGCCACCAGAGCGGAACTTGTGGCGGTTGCATCAAGCAGTGGACGCTCTCAGCACCTCCGGTCGTACACTCCATGTTCGTTCGCGCCAGCGATGGAGTTCCAAGCGTAGCCTCACCGACTGTCGTCAAAGTCGTCGGCTCGTATCGTAATGCGCTTCAACATGTGCAGCTTATGATGGCGCCGATCGCGGCTAGACCTGTCTCGGCGACGGCTTGTGAAATTGGGAAGTGCGACGTGGTCGGGAGAGCGAGGAAGTTGCGCTTGATCACACAGCGGTACGGGATCGTGTGAAAGCCTGCTGGCTGCCTGTCAGGTACCGGCAGCTGGTAAGATCAGGGCACAGGATTGGGATCAGGCTCACATTTTAGTACACTACCTCATTAGATCGCGCCCTTCGAGCGCAAACAGGGATTCGAGTCCCGATGTGGCGCAGTAAGCCTCTTGCCCTTACAGCAGGAGGAAGCTCTAGTATCGATCTCGGTTCTGCATCACGGTAGCCAGCCCGAGCTGCAGGTGCTGTCGGTGAAGTGGGACCATAAGAGGAACCGGGACAGAACGGCCGTGGTGCGTGCGCTGAACCTGCTCTTGCTCCTGCTTATAGGGCTGAGCCTCGGCTTCCTGACGATGCCGGCACATGCGATGCCATGTCTGGGCCACGACGTTGCCTCAGACGAAAGCACGGCGTCGGGGCACTTCCATGGCAGTCACTCACGTAAGATGACAAGCAGTGCCGGTCATGCGCATGCGTCCATGCCGCCATCGGCGTCAGATCAGGCCATGCCAGACGACCTGGCCTGCTGTCATGTTGTTGTGGTCGCCGCACCGACAGTAGCCGCAGCGCTCGGCCCATCCTTTTCGATGATCTCCAGCAAGCTGCCGCGCAACTGGCTGCCGCCACGAGCGTCGCCCGGCAACGATATCTACCGGCCACCCAGTTCCTCCTGACGTCGCCTCAACGGTAGGCCTGCGCCTGCAGGCTTCCCGCGTTAGTGCGGCAGACTGACACGGTCTGTCCTCCTGCTTGGCTACGCCAGGAGTCGTTCCTATGCGCTTGCTGTCGCATTTTGGCGTCGGCGCGTTCCTTGTTGTCGCGGTAATCCTTCCGCGCTCGGGAACCACTGCCGATACCGCGCATCCGCTGGATCCGGTCGCATCCTCCGGATCTGTCCCGACGCAGAACATCTTCAATGACCACGTCCAGTTGCTCGACCGGGACGTGCCTGCACCTTCCTTCGTTGAAGATCCCGAAGCCACGGCCGGCGGGCTCGTTCCGATAACCGAGCCAATGGAGCACGGCTCCATGGATCATGGTGCCATGGACCATGGGGCCATGGGCCATGGGGCCAGTGATACTGCGGCAGGAGGGAAGCCATGATGCTGCCTCCCTCGCCGGCACCGCTTAGCCGTAGTGCTGCAACGCTTGCGGCACTCCTTCTCCTGACAGGGTGCGCAGGCAATCAATACGCCAGCAACGCCTTCGATCCACAGCGGATGCCGGGCACCGCCGAGGTGGCCGAGCGGACCCAGCATCGCGACTATCACTTCATCCGGCCGACCAGCGCTTACCAAGAAGCTGTGGACGCCCGGATCGCCGCGCTGGCCGCATCGCCGATGACCGAGGCTGCGGCCGTCGAGGTGGCCCTGCTTCAGGATGATGCGGTCCAGGACCTGCTGCGCGAGTACTGGGTGCTGCGCCCTGGCTTCGTGACGGCCACCACGGTCGCGGTTGGCGACGGCCAGGATCCGCGCACCGTCGAATGGAAGGTGCTGGGGGAGCTTGTCTCCAGATCCAGGACGCAACGGTGGGATCGGGCCTTCGGCGCGGAATATCTCGCCGCCGTGGAGGCGATCCTCGATGCGGCCGCCCATGCGCGCACGGCCTACTACGGAGCCGTCGCGGCGGCCCAGCTTGCTGCGATGTTTGACCAGGCACTCGAAGCCGAGACGGCCGCGGCCGAGCTCGTCAACGAGCAATACCGTGCCGGCACCGTCAGCCGGTACGATCAGGCGCAGCAGCATCTCGTCTACGCCAAGACCTACAAGGAGGCGGCAGAGGCCAAGCGTGATGCGGTAGCAGCGCGCGAGGCTCTGAACCGCCGGCTGGAACTGTGGGGTGAGCAGACGGCCTGGGCCTTGCCGGATCGCCTGCCGGATCTGCCGAATGCCCGCCCTGAGCTTGGTGACGTCGAAGCTTTCGCCATCACCCAGAGCCCTGCCGCCTATATCGGGCGAGCCAGCACTGAGCAGCGTGAGGCCGGGGCGCTTCTCCGTTCTGAGGTGCGTGAAGCCTACCATCGCATGCTCACCGCCTACGACCTCGCCAAGTATCAGCGAGATGTGGTGGTGCCACTGACCGACACGGCCCTCACCGAGATGCAGCTGAACTACAACGCCATGCTCGATGATGTGTACGGGCTGCTGGAGGCAAGCAACGTGCAGATCGAGGCAGGGCGGGACTATGTCACCACACTTACTGATTTTTGGGCCGCACATGCAGAACTGACCCAGAAGCTGGGCGGCCAGCTGCCAGCGCCGCGGGAACTAACAACCGCAGGTCGAACCCTGCCAGCCAAAGGAGCGACCTGAGATGTTGAGCCGACGGAACTTTGCGGCTGGCGT
>NZ_WUJP01000385.1 GCF_009806515.1 Geminicoccus flavidas
CGCCCTTGGCACAGGCGCGGCCCTTGCTTCTCTTTCCGATGCCCAGGCCCGCGCACTGGGCGAGCCGCGGCGCTTCACCGATCCGGCGACACGCGAACCCTTGCCACGGAAGCAGTTGGGCGGGCGCACGTCGTTTGTCACCCTCAATGGTGGCTCCTTGCCCTGGCGCCTGAACGATGGGGTGAAGGAATTCCATCTTGTCGCGGAGCCGGTCCAGCGCGAGCTGGCACCCGGTTCGATCGCCCATCTGTGGGGCTATAATGGCAGCTCGCCTGGCCCGACCATCGAAGCCATCGAGGGCGACCGGGTACGGATCTTCGTCACCAACCGCTTGCCCGAGCACACCACGATCCACTGGCACGGCATCCTTCTGCCCAGCGGCATGGATGGGGTAGGTGGTCTGACCCAGCCGCAGATCCAGCCGGGCGAGACCTACGTCTACGAGTTCTCGCTCAAGAAGAGCGGCACCTTCATGTATCACCCGCACGCGGACGAGATGGTCCAGATGGCGATGGGCATGATGGGCCTGCTCATCGTCCATCCGAAGGACCCGTCCTTCCGGCAGGTCGACCGCGACTTTGGCTTCCTGATGGCAAATTACGAGGTGAAGCCAGGTACTTGGGTGCCGGACACCTCGGTCATGCTGGAGTTCAACACCTGGGCCTGGAACAGCCGGGTGTTCCCGGGCATCGATCCTCTGGTGGTGCGCAAGGGCGACCGGGTGCGGATCCGGATTGGCAACCTGACCATGACCAACCACCCGATCCACCTGCACGGCTACGACTTCAAGGTCACCGGCACGGACGGCGGCTGGATCCCCGAAGGGGCGCAGTGGCCGGAGGTATCGGTCGACGTCCCGGTGGGAGCAATGCGTACCATCGAGTTCGTGGCAGATGAGGAAGGCGACTGGGCGTTCCACTGCCACAAGTCGCATCACACCATGGGCCCCATGGGACATGGCATCGCCAACATGATCGGCGTGCGCCAGGGCGTGGCGACCAAGCGGATCGGCAAGCTGCTGCCCGACTACATGTACATGCCGATGGGCGAGCAGGGCATGGCCGAGATGCAGGACATGGCCGCCCACGGCATGAGCCCGCCCGAGAACACCTTGCCGATGATGGCAGGCGAAGGACCCTTCGGCCCGATCGAGATGGGGGGCATGTTCACCGTCCTGAAGGTCCGGGCGGACATCGCATCCGATGACTATGCCGACCCCGGCTGGTTCGAACATCCCGAGGGGACAGTTGCCTGGCGTGTCGATGACAGCGGCCGCGCCACCTGAGTATTCACGCTAGAACAGGAGACAGCGATGCGCATCTTTAATGCGATCTTGCCGGCTGTAGTCATGGTCCCGCTTGCCGGCGGCATAGCCTTCGCCGATGCCGGGCACGGCCACTACAAGTTTGGTGAGCCTGGCCAGGAGAGCGAGGTCACCCGCGCGGTAGAGGTGATTGCCGATGATGCGGACGGCATGGAGCTCATCATGGACGTCGGTACGATCCAGCAGGGCGAGACGATCAAGTTCGTGATCACCAACAAGGGCGCCGGCGACCATGAGTTCTCGGTCGGCGACACCGCGTCCCAGCGGGCTCACGCGAAGCTGATGGCCAAGAACCCGGACATGAAGCACGACGATGACCCGAGTGCCGTGACGCTGGCGCCTGGCGAGACCAAGACGGTGATCTGGAAATTCAACAAGCCGGTTCAGGGCAACATTGTCTTCGCCTGCCAGATGCCCGGCCACTACGAAGCGGGTATGGTGCATCAGGCCAAGCTCGCGAAGTCCAAGAAGACGGGCTGATACTCCAGGAAAGAGGACGGGCCGGCGCCCCGGCCCGTCCCCATCACCACAGTACGAATACAAGTTGCCTGTTCACACGCGGACCGTGCGCAGCCGCAATGCATTCAGGATCACCGAGACAGAGCTGAGCGCCATTGCGGCCGCGGCAATGATCGGGCTGAGCAGCAGGCCGAAGAACGGATAGAGGATGCCGGCGGCCACCGGCACGCCCAGGGCGTTGTAGACGAAGGCGAAGAACAGGTTCTGCCGGATGTTGTTCATGGTGGCGGCGCTGAGATGCCTGGCACGGGCGATGGCGGCGTCGGTGCCCGTGCCCATGACAATCCCGACATCCGCTGCCGCCAGCGCTGGTGCGTCGTTCACCCCTTCGCCAGCCATCGCCACAACGCGGCCCTGGCCCTGGAGCTTTTGTACGACCCTACTCTTGCGGCCTAGCCGGGCCCAATCCCTGGGTGTGGTAGTCGGCGGAATATGATAAAGTGGTTGCCCCTGATCTATTTTGTGATTCTAAACTTTCGCAGCAGCTCAGACTAGGAGTTACGAAAGGAGCAAAGCACGGTCACCTTTCCATCGGCGCTCGGCTTTCGGTCCTCGAAGCGCGAACGCCAGATCGTTATTATCGACGGTCCGAACATGACCAACCTCGGAGCGAGGAACAAGCGCGTCTACGGCCCGATCTCCTCGCTGGAGGAACTGCAAAACTTCTAAGGCATTCGGGTCGGCGCTGGGCGTCACGGTGGCCACCTTCG
>NZ_WUJP01000386.1 GCF_009806515.1 Geminicoccus flavidas
CCTCTAATTTCGAAGGAGCCATCCTCGAATTCATCCATGCAAGCGCACTGACGGCAGATGCGTACATCATCAATCCCGCCGGCCTTACCGAAGCCGGTGTAGCCACCAAACACGCACTCACTGAGACGGGTAAGCCCTACGTCGAGGTGCACTTCGCGAACATCGTCGCGCCCCCCTCGGCGCCTCGCGGTCTGCCGATCGGCCCCTGGCAATCTACATTCAGCGCCAGTGCCACGGGCGTGATGATGGCATGCGCGAGTACAGCTATGCCGCCGCTATCCTCTCGTTGGCCATGGCACTCGATGACGAGAACTTCATCGGGGCCGGGCTCCCTCCAGCCAAAGGAAAGGAGCCTTAGCACTGCCTGGGTATTCTAGCAGGCAAGTTTAGCCGCAAGTTGCTGCTGCAGTACGGGCAGGAGTTCCCTGGACAATGGAACAGCTCGATCAGCCGGTGCCGGACGGCCGGCAAGCTCGGCTGCGACCGGGCTCCAGACTGGCACTACCTAGCCCCTGTTCTCGAACCGGGTTGCGCTCCGAGCCTACCTGGGACAGCCAGTACGGTTTGAGAACACGACCTAGTGCCGAGTTTCCTCAAGGTAGGGATCTGGTAGTATAAGTCCCCTCCTGGGCTGTGTGGACAGGCCCAGCTTCCACGTAAGGAGGGCGCCATGAGTCAGGCCCTTCTACAAGCGGTCGAACAGATCAAGCCGATCATTGCGGAGCACGCCCAACGCGCCGAGGCGGACCGCCGCCTTTCCGACGTCGTGTATGAGGCCATGCACCAGGCCGGGCTGTTCGGGATGCACGCTCCAAAGGCCCACGGTGGGCTTGAGCTCCATCCGGTCGACGCGATGCAGATCTATGAGGCCATCGCCCGGATCGACTCGTCGGCGGCGTGGAACCTGCTGATGAACCAGGGCATCTCCGCCTACGCCGCCTGGCTGCCCGCCGAAGGCGCGCGTGAGCTGTTCCGCGACGGCCCCCCGGCAACGGCCGGTGCCTTCAACCCGCCTGCCGCGGCAACGCGGGCGGAGGGCGGGTGGCGCATCACCGGGCGGGTCCCCTTCGCCAGCGGGTGCCACAACGCCCAGTGGCTCGCCATGCCTGCGGTAGAGATGGACGACCACGACCAGCCGAAGGTCGACCCGACGACAGGCATGCCAAAGGTCTTCGGCGCGTTCTTCCCGCGTGCCGACGCCCAGATCCTCGACACCTGGCACACGCTCGGGATGCGCGGTACCGGATCGGCCGATATCGCCGTACGCGACCTGTTCGTGCCGGACCAGATGACGGCCCCCGTCGGCCCGCTCCGTCACCCAGCGCCCGGGTTCGAGGGGCCATTGTTCCGGTTGTGGCCGTGGACCAACATCCTGAGCGAGGCGACCGTTTCAGTCGGCATCGCTGCCGAGGCGCTCGATCAAGGGACCCGGCTCTGTACGACAAAGACTGCGGCCTACAACGCGATGCCTCTTCGGGAGCAGCAATTGGTGCAGTACCAGATGGGTAAGGCCAGGGCCCGGGTGGAGGCGTCGCGCGATACTCTCCATCGCGCCGCGAGCGCCGCCTATGATGAGGTGGCAGAAAGCGGCGCCGGACTCACAGCCGACGGGAAGATCCGCCTGCAGCTCGCGGTGTGCTTCGCGGCCGAAGCCTGCGCCGAGGCGGTACGGCTCGTGACCGACTCGGTCGGCACCGCTGCGATTCGGTTGGAGGAGCCGTTTCAGCGTCACCTCCGGGATGCCCACGTATTGCTGCAGCACTCCTCGAAATCCGCCGCCCGCTACGCCTCGGCGGGACGGCTGATGTTCGGCCTTGAGAACGACTGGGTCTGGCTGAGCTTCTGACCCCGCCCGGGCCGCCCGCTTAGGCCGCGGCGCGCGCGGCGGCCTCAAGCGCCGGCAGGGCAACGTGCAGCCGGGTGCGACGAGCCTCGCCGATGAGATGCTCAAGCTCGGCCCTGGTCGCGCCGTCACACTTCCCGCAGCCCCAAGCGGTGAGCACGCGTCCGCGGGCGACGTAGAAGTCTGCCCACGGCAGTGGCTCCGGCCGGGTGTAGTCCTCGAGCGCCGCTATGTGGCGGGCCGCCTCCTCGGTCTCGCCGAGCTGGAGGCAGACCTCGATGGCGTCCGGGTAGAACCACAGCGGGTTGTGGCCGACGCAGCCGCCTCGGATGATGGCCTCGCCCTCGGCCAGGAGGGCGCAACGCTCCTCCCGATCCTCCACGCCGAGCGCCAGAGCGCTCAGCGTGCGAGGCCCTTCGAAGGTGATCCCCGTTCGCCGGCATACCTCGACCGCCTCGCGCAGCAGCGCGACCGCTTCGCGGCGCTGGGCGTCACGCAGCGCCAATCGGCCGAGATGGCGCAGGCAACTCGCCTCGAAACGCCAGGCGCCGAGCCGACGAACGAGGGCCTGGCCCCGTTCCGCCTGCTCCCGGCATGCTGCTGCCTCGTCGAGGTTGAAGAGGGCGAACATGGCCGCGGCCCGAGCGTTCAGCTCCGCACGGAGGTGGCCGACCCGGGCCGCCGCCTGGGCTGCCGCCAACGCGTGCTCCACCACCTCCTGTTGCGGCCGGAAGTAGACCATCGTGTGGGCGGCCTGCGCCAAGTTGGCAACCTGGATCCGGCCAAAGCCGTGACGGCGGCAGAGCTCAATGCACTCGCTGAGCCGCCCGTGGGCGCTGATCATCCGGCCGCGCATGTATTCGGCGTCGCCGAGTCCGCCCAAGGCCGCGGCTTCCAGCTCGGGTGCCCCAGCACGACGCGCGAGCTCCAGGCTACGCCCATGCTCCCGCAGGCAGCCCGTGATGTCGCCACGCGGGAAGAAGAGGTTGCCGCGTACGTAGTGGACGCGAGCGGCTTCGGCGAGGAGGCCCTGCGCCGCCGCGGCCGCCTCGGCGCGATCCAGGTCAGCGAACGCCGCCTCCAGATCATCAGTGACACGCTTCACGGCGGCAAGCCCGATCCAGGCTCGGCACCGCTCGCTCTCATCTGTGGCCCCGTCCAGCGCCCGCTCGTAGGCCGTGAGCGCCTCGGGCATGGCACCCAGGTCATGCAGGATGTCACCCTCAAGGAGTGCTAGCGCGGAGCGATGGCCGGAGTCGGCCGCGAGCCCAAGGCCACGCCGGGCCAGCCGCAACGCCGTCTCGTAGCGATAGCCGGCTGCCTGCGTGCGGGCGGCGGCGAGATAGGCACGGACCGCCGCTGGGTCCTCTGCCCGGTCGAGGTGCTCGGCGTGGAGGACCGGATCGCGCTCTGCGAACCAGGCTGCGGCCCGGCGGTGTAGCTCGCGGCGCCGGTTCCGCAGGAGGCTATCATAAATGGCGTCGCGGATCAGCGCATGGGCGAAGAGATAGCCGCCTTCGGGCTGGGGCCGCACGAGCAGCTGCGCGACAAGGTTGTCGGGGACGTAGCCCGGCCGCTCGAGGACGTGGGCCAGCACCGCCGAGTTGAAGCGCTGCCCAAGCACGGAGGCACCCTGGAGCGCGGCCTTGTCTGCAGAGTCGAGCCG
>NZ_WUJP01000342.1 GCF_009806515.1 Geminicoccus flavidas
ACAAGCCCGAGCATGCTCTTTGGGCCCATGGCGAAGGGGTCTATCCCGTCACCTTCGTTCATCTCGGCCGCTACTTTCAGAAGAGCGTGCGGATGAGTGCGGTCGGCAGCGACGGGCAGGCGCGCGAGATCCTCTATGATCCCGCCTATTTCACCATGCCGGAGGACCATGTCGCCCACCGGATTCCGACCGATGCCTCGGCCTTCGCCGGCTTCTGGGTGCGCGAAAGCAACCGTGCCGGCGACTGGTCTGCGCGCGAGCCCTGGGCGACCTTCGTCGGTGCCTCGTACTTCCGCACCGTCGGCGAACTCGGCCAGGTCGGCATGTCGGCGCGCGGCATAGCACTGAACACCGGAGGAGACGGGCCCGAGGAATTCCCGGACTTCACCGAGTTCTACCTGGAGCCGACGCGGAGCGAGGGCGAGCCCTTCGTGTTCTCCGCCCTGCTGGACGGTCCCAGCATCACCGGCGCCTACCGATTCCACATGCATCGCGGTGTGGGCGTGATCGTCGAGGTGGAAAAGCATCTGTTCCTGCGCGCCGACGTCGAGCGCCTGGGCATCGCTCCGCTGACGTCGATGTACTGGTACGGCGAGTATCCTTCGACCCACAGCCATGACTGGCGCCCGGAGGTCCATGATTCCGACGGGCTGGCCCTGTGGAATGGTGCCGGCGAGCGGCTGTGGCGGCCGGCGATCAACCCACCACGGATCGTGATCTCCAGCTTTGTCGACGAGAATCCACGCGGCTTCGGCCTGTCCCAGCGCGACCGCAACTACGACCATTATCTGGATGGCGTCAGCTACGATCGCCGGCCGAGCTGCTGGATCGAGCCGATGGGTGCCTGGGGCAAGGGTGCGGTGCAGCTGGTCGAGATCCCGACCGACGACGAGATCTACGACAATCTGGTGGCGTTCTGGCTGTCCGAGCAGCCGACCAGGGCCGGCGACGCCCTGACCTATCGCTATCGGATGCACTGGCTGAAGGACGAGCCGTTCTTCCCGGTGGCCGACCGCGCCCGGGCGTTTGCGACCCGGATCGGCCGCGGCGGCGAGCCTGGCAAGGAGCGGCCGGCCGACGTGGTGAAGATGGTGGTCGAGTGGGAAGGCGAGATCCTGAAGTCGATCCCCTGGGGCGTGCGCCCGACCGTGGAGGCCTCCGCCTCGCGCGGCGAGCTCAGCCTCCAGCGCGCCGAGCCGATCTGGTACACTGACCGCTGGCGCTCCGAGTTCGACCTGAAGTTCACCGGCGAGGACCCGGTCGAGCTGCGCTGTTTCATGACCCTGGAAGGCCGGCCGATCACCGAGACCTGGCTGTTCCAGCTCCACCCCCAGGTGCTGGCCCACCGCTAGCAGCCGATGCGGCAAGTGCGCAGCCGGATATGCTGTGACGAAGATCACCCCGGATCACGCAGGACCTTCTTAACCAGGAGCGGTCATGAAGGTCGGCAGATCCTGTGAAGATCCTGTACGGCCTCGCTGGAGTAGCCGCCGCATGTCGCCCCGCCGTTCCCTTCTCGCCGCCCTCCTCGTCGCCGGCTCGCTGCTGACCGGGGGAGCCCTGCCGCTCGCAGCGGAACCCGCCCAGGCGCCCGAAGCCTTCGTCGACCGGTTCGGCGAGCAGGCGGTGGCAGCGCTCGCTGCCACCAAGGACGATCCGGCCGCCCGCCGGCAGCGCTTCGCGGAACTGATGGAGGGCGACGTCGACATGCCGAGGATCGCGGCCCTGGTGCTGGGCCGGGCCTGGCGCGCGGCCGACCCGGAGGAGCGGGCCCGGTTCACGAAAGTGTTCCAGGAGCACCTGATCGCCACCTACAGCCGCCGGTTCGACACCTATGCCGGTGAGCGACTGGAGGTCGGCGGCCAGACCGAAGCGGGCGACGACGTCCTGGTGAACAGCCGGGTTACGCCCAAGAGCGGTGAGCCGATCGACGTCGTCTGGCGGCTGCGCGAGAAGGACGACCGCTGGCGGATCATCGACGCCTCGGTGGCGGGCGTCAGCATGGTGGTCACTTGGCGCAACGAGTTCGCCGCAGTGATCGAGCGCGAGGGGCTGGACGGGCTGATCCGCCGGCTGGAGGAGCAGGCGGGCAGCTAGGTCTGACCTGGCGGACTGCGGACGCCGCCCGTTTCTTCGCGGCGCTAACGATGCCTTAACCCGGATGGGTCCAGGATGAGCGGGCAAGTTCCCCCGCTCCTTCCGGGAAAGTTCTCGATGGCCCATCTGTTCCGCCTGTTCCTCTGCCGGCGTGGCAGCACCACGCTCGAATACGGCCTGGTCGCCATCCTGCTGGCGGTCGCGGTGATCGGCACGCTGTCGACCCTCGGCAGCGAGCTGCAGAACAGCCTGGGCGACCTACACTGGGGTAGCGGCACCGAGTAGCGCTGCACCGGCACCGTACTCGCGGCCGTTCCGTCCCGACCTGCTGCACTCCTCCCGCCGGTGGGACCCTGCCCCAGTCCGCCGGATTCCGGTTCGGCTCTTTGTTAAGCCAGCCATAGGTTTATCTTGCTTGCGGGCCAGCACTTCCGTCGGCACAGACGGCGGCGCAGCAGAACCCGGGGCGGGAGAACAGGTAGATGGATGGTCAAAAGCTGCTGGAGTTGGGGCGGCGCGGGCTGCTGGGCGGTGGCGCGCTAGCGGCGGCCGGACTGGTCGGCCTTGCCGGCGGTACCCGCCTGGTGCGGCCGGCCGCGGCCGCCGAGGGCGACGACGTGCCATCGCTGGAAGGCAAAACGATCGCGATCAGCATCGTCGGCACCGACCATCACTGGGACCTGGAGGCCTACAAGGCGCAGATCGCCGAGGTCGAGCGGCTGGGCGGCACGGCGGTCGGCCTGGATGCCGGACGCAATGACCAGAAGCTGGTGGCGCAGCTCCAGACCGTGATCGGGCAGAAGCCGGACGCGGTGGTGCAAACGCTGGGCACGCTCAGCGTGATCGAGCCCTGGCTGGTCCGGATCAAGGAGGCCGGCATCCCGTTGTTCACGGTCGACGTGCCGACCCCGCACTCGATCAACAACACCACCTCCGACAATTTCATGATCGGCTCGTCGCTCGCCCTGCAGCTCGTCTCCGACCTGGGCGGCAAGGGCAATGTCGTGGTGTTCAACGGCTTCTACGGCGTGCCGGTCTGCGCCATCCGCTACGACCAGCTCAAGGCGGTGCTGAAATACTTCCCGGACGTGAAGATCCTGGAGCCCGAGTTGCGCGACGTGATCCCCAACACCGTGCAGGACGCCTATACCCAGATCACCGCGGTCCTGAACAAGTACCCGGAGAAGGGCTCGGTCAACGCGGTGTGGTCGGCCTGGGACGTGCCGCAGTTGGGCGCCACCCAGGCGATCGCCGCCGCCGGCCGCAACGAGGTGCGTACCTATGGCGTGGACGGCAGCCCCGAGGTGGTCGAGCTGGTGAAGGACCCGGATTCGCCGGCAGCGGCAGTGGCGGCCCAGCAGCCGGCCGCAATTGGCAAGGCCTCGATCCAGAACGTGGCGCGCCACCTCGCAGGCCAGCCGGTGCCGAGCTTCACCTTCCTGCCCTCGATCCTGGTCACCAAGGCGAACGCCGCGGAGGCGCAGAAGCAGCTGGGCCAGGGCTGACCGGCCGGGCCGGCAGCCGATCAGGCAGGCCTCGGCCGGCTGCACGGCCGCAACGGAACTCGGGGGCAGACGGGGGATCACCCGCCCTATCCCCGCCCGGCTGATGATGGGTTGTGGCCGGATGCGTCGCCTCCGGCCGAATCCCATCAATGGCCACGGCCCCTGATCCGGACCTCGGCGCTGATTTTTGGGACATCGTTTTCTTCATGCGAATCCAGACGCCCTCAACCGACCATTCCACTTCGCCGCCAGCGCTTGCAATGCACGGCCTGATTAAGGACTTCGGCGGGGTGCGTGCCCTGGACGGTGCGGAGTTCGAGGCCAGGCCCGGCGAGATCCACGGGCTGGTCGGCCAGAACGGCGCCGGCAAGTCGACCCTGATCAAGGTCCTGGCCGGGATCTACCGGCCGGACGAAGGCCGGATCGCGATCGACGGCCAGCCGGTCTCCGACCTCACCCCGCACAAGGTCGACCGGCTGGGCATCCAGTTCATCCATCAGGACCGCTTGCTGGTGCCGAGCTTCACCGTGGGCGAGGCCGTGTTCCTCGGCCGCGAGCGCACGGCCGCCGGCCTGCTCGCCCGGCGGCGCATGGAGCGGGAAGCGCGGGCGCTGATCGAGGAGCAGTTCGGCGTGGAGCTGCCGAAGGGCGCGCTCATCTCCGAGCTGACCACCGCCCAGCAGCAGCTCGTCCAGATCGTGCGGGCGCTGGCGCAGAAGCCGCGCATCCTGGTGTTCGACGAGCCCACCGCCGCCCTGGTCAAGCGCGAGGTGGACCGGCTGTTCACCAACATCGAGCGGCTGCGCGGCCAGGGGATCACGATCGTCTACATCTCGCACTATCTCCAGGAGATCGAGCGGCTCTGCGACCGGGTCACCGTGCTGCGCAACGGCCGCCATGTCGGCACGGTCAGCCCTGCAGCCACGCCGGCGCGCGAGATCGCCCGGATGATGGTGGCGCGCGATTTGGGCGAGCTGTTCCCCAAGCGGCAGGTGGCACCGGGCGCCCCGGCACTGGCGGTCCGCAGCCTGGCCCGGCGCCCGCATCTGCAGGAAGTGTCCTTCACCCTGCGCCGGGGCGAGATCCTGGGCGTGACCGGGCTACTGGGCTCAGGCGTGAAGGAACTGGTCCGCCTGCTGTTCGGCCTGGACAGGCCGGATGCCGGCCAGATTGAGATCAGCGGCCAGGTCTCGGCACTCGGCAGTCCTGCGGCCGCGGTGGCACGGGGCATGGCGCTGGTGCCCGAGGATCGGCGCGGCCAGGGGGTGGCACTGGATGCCAGCGTGCGGGACAACACGACCCTCGCCAGCCTCCGCCGCTTCGTGCGCGGGGGCCTGGTACGCCGCAGCGATGAAGACCAGGAAACCCGCCGGCTGATCGAGGAGTTGCGCATCCGCACGCCCGGGCCCGATACCGCCGTGCGCGACCTGTCGGGCGGCAACCAGCAGAAGGTAGTGATCGCCAAGTGGCTGGCCAGGCGCTCGGAGGTTTATCTGCTCGACGAGCCGACCGTGGGCGTGGACATCGCCGCCAAGGTCGAGATCTACCGGCTGGTCGGCGAGCTGGTCGAGCGGGGTGCTGCCGTGCTGCTCGTGTCCAGCGACCTGGACGAGCTGGCCGGCATCGCCGACCGGATCCTGGTGCTCTACCGGGGCAGGATCGTACGCGAGCTGGCCGCGAAGGACGCGAGCTCCGACGCGCTGCTCGCTTGGTCGACCGGTGCGATGGAGGCGGCATGAGCACGGTCATTGAGCAGGCGGGCGGCGAGCGTGCCGACCTGCGCCGCCTGGGCACGCTGGCGCTGCGCGGCGGGTCGCTTCTAACCTTCGTCGCCGTGCTGGTGTTCTTCTCGGCGACGGCACCCTTCTTCCTGAGCTTCTTCAACTTCACCAACGTGATCGCGCAGTCCGCCATCTTGGCGATCCTCGCGTTCGGCATGACGATCGTGATCATCGGCGGCGGCGGCAACGTGGTGACCGGCGGGATCGACCTGTCGGTCGCGGCCAATCTCGGCCTGTGCGCGGCCGTTTACGCCTCGCTGATTCAGGCGGGGCATGGCGACGCCACGGCGATCCTGGCCACGCTTGCCACCGGCCTGGCCGTGGGTGCCGCCAACGCCTTTGCCGTGGTGGTAATCGGCATTCTGCCGCTGCTCGCCACGCTCGCGGTGATGAATGTCGCGGCCGGCCTGGAGCTGGTGCTGACCGAGAATACCGTGCTGTCAGCCTCCACCCCGTTCCTCATGGCGGTCAACGATCTGGGCCCACTGGGCGTGCCGAACCTCGCCTGGATCCTCCTGGTCGTGGCGGTGCTGCTGATCGCCCTGGTCCAGTTCACTCCGATGGGCCTGCGCCTCCAGGCGGTGGGCGAGCATCGCGAGGCGGCGCGCGCCGCCGGCCTGCCGGTCGCGCGCTATGTCGCCGCGACCTATTTGGTGAGCGGGCTGTTCGCCGCCCTGGGCGCGATCCTCTCAGTGGCGTATCTGAGCGGCAGCAGCACAGGGTCGGCCGAACTGCTGTTGGGCGTGGTG
>NZ_WUJP01000387.1 GCF_009806515.1 Geminicoccus flavidas
GTCGAGCCGCGCCTGCACCAGGCTGCGGACTGAGCCAGGAACGGTGGCGACGTCCGCCGCCCTCTCCTCGGCGTGCTGCAGAAGCTGCTCGAGGAAGAGCGGGTTGCCCGCTGCGCGCTCGATGCAACGCTCGGCAAGCGTGGCATTGGCAGCGAGAAACGGCGCGGCCAGCGCCCGTGCCGCGGTCGGGTCGAGGGGCTTGAGGTCGATGGTCAGGAGCGGGCTACCACCGGCCGCGGCGCGCCAGACGTTGTCGAGTGGGTCGCCCTCGCTGCGGGTGGTCATCACCAGGACGGCGGGACAGGTGTTGACCGTGCCAGCGAGCCCAGCCAAGTGCGCGAGCGTCAGCCGGTCCGCCCAGTGCACATCCTCGACCGTCAGGAGCCGCGGCTGGCGGACGCTCGCCCGCTCGACGAGACGCGCCACGGTCATGCGCTTGCCCTGGTTACGGCTCGCGTTGTCCATGGCGTCATAGAGCGCCTTCAGCTCAACCGGCTGCGGCAGATCAAGCAGATCATTGAGGAACACGGCGTCAGCCTCGTCAGCAAGGCCCTCGGCCAAGGCTGCCTGGGCAGCGGCCGCCACCGCCTTGGGTCCGCCCCCGCAGCCGTCAAGGCCGAGAAGCCCGCGCACGAGCGTCCTAATCGCATCGCGGCCGGTGCCTGTGCCGAAGTCGAGCACGAGGCCGGTGTGGCAGGCGAAGCCCTCCTCGGGCGCAAGCCTCACGAACTCCTCCACGAGCCGCGTCTTGCCGATCCCAGCGTCGCCCCGCACGAGCACGGTCCGGCCGCGCCGGCTCTTTGAGCAGGTGGCAAGGATGGCGCGGAACTGGGCGCGCTCGGGGTCGCGGCCGAAAAGCGGCCGCCGCGCCATCGCCGAGGGACCGTGCATGCCGTGCAGGCGCCAGGCCCGCACCGGGTCGGCGAAACCCTTGACGGCAAGCGCCCCGACCTCCTCGCAGTCGAGCCGGTCGAGAAGCGCGCGGCGCACCGTCTCGGAAAGCAGGATCTCGCCCGGCCGGGCGGCCTCGGTCAGCCGGGCGGCGAGATTCACGGAGTCACCCGTGACCGTGTACTCGCGATGGCTGGTGCTGCCGGTGCCGCTGGCCACCACCTCGCCGCCGGCGACGCCGACATGCACCGCAACCGGCCGGCCCGCCTCCGCTCCTACGGCCGGCATGGCGCCGCGGATGGCGAGGGCGGCGCGTACCGTCCGCTCGGCATCGTTGCCGTGGGCCACGGGCGCGCCGAACACGGCCATGACGCAGTCGCCGACGTGCTTGTCGACGCGGCCGCCGTGCTCGGCGACAATGCGGTCGGCGCGCTCGAAGAAGCTGCCGAGGAGAGCATGCACCTCCTCCGCATCGAGCTCACGGCTGAGCGCGGTGTAGCCAGCGAGGTCGGCGAACAGCACTGTTACCTGCCGCCGCTCACCAGGCGGTTCCTCTGCCGTCGCAGCATCCCCAGCGGCTACCGCCGCGGTCACGGCCGGCCGCAGCGCCGCCGCGGCCTTGAGTAGCCGCTTCCTGTCGCCCAGCGGAATGCCGAGTTCCTTCAGGTCGGCGTCGCTCAGGTCGGGAAGGACGTCGAGCCCGACTGCATTGGCGGCGAAGATCTCGACGTACTTCTGGAGCTCCAGCCGACGGAGCCAAACGCCAAGGTCCACCCCTCTTCCCCCTGGTCGGGCGTGCCTTCCCGAAGAGAAAGAATCTACTCCGACTCGTCACAGAGCGCCACGGAACAGCACGAAGGCAGCGCCTTCTCGCCGCCTAGCGCCTTAGATGGCGGCTGGCTCACCTCGGTCGCGGGCCTGCTCATGTTAGCTGTCGAGCACCGGCTCCGTAGCGCGGAGCACCTGGCGTGCTGCCTCGAGCACCCTAGGACTCCTGACCCGTCCATCACACCCTCGCTGAGATGATCCGCTTCCGGGTACTGCTGATCGGCCGACTATCAGGACGCCAACGATGGCGATGCACTCTGCAGTCTGGCGCCAAAGCGGTCATCCGAGTGCCAGGTCCAGTTCGACACGCTCCGACCGGCACTGGACACGGTGGCCGCCCGAGTCGCGAGCCGGCGACCAAGGCGCAGGCCCGGATGAACCAGGCTAACCAGCTACTGCCTGCCAGGACTTCACCTACGCGACGCAAATCGTGTTCACGACTTGCTGCTGAAGGAGGTGGACGAGATCACCAGCCGCTGCATCAGGTGAGATCAACTTGATATGGCATCTGTCAGCTCTTCTCTACTAGTTTAAGGACTTCTCGTAGCAACCCCGTCACCATCTGCCGCATTTCGTTTGCCTCTCGCGTGTAGCGCCCAGTGCGGTAGCGCCCATTAGCCCGCCCGCTCTGGCCCCCGCTCCCCTTCGCTCCGCCATGCATCCGGCAGCGCTTCTTGCCCCGGACCGCTGGTGCGAGGCATGCGGTCCCTTGTCGGGTCCTGGCCCCGCAGCGTGGGCAGTCCTGCATCGGCCAGCGCCGGTGTATGGGCTTGATCGATACTTCGTCTGCCATCCCCACTCCCCGCTGTCACGTTGCCGACGATCGCCTGTCCGCCCGCCTGCACCGTCACATGCTCCACCCGCACCGTCTGCTGTCCCTTGCCCCGGTGCCGGTTCAGGGTCTCCACCAAGGTCGCGTAGGTGCGCGCCAGCTTGTTCGCGTGGCCCAGCGCCATCTGCCGCCCCTCGAACGTCTGATCCGGCAGCGCCGCGCGGCGATAGCACTCCATGGTCGCTTCGTTGGCTGCGATCATCTGGGCCATCAACTGCCCCTCGATCGGGTCGCGTGGCCCCATGGCGAGGATCGTGTCGAGCAAAGCGCGCTGTTTCCACTCCCGCATCTCCAGGGAAGCACCGGCCCCGAGGAAAGCTGCCGAGACCATATGGTTGAGCACGTTCAAGGTCGCAGCACCGGATCCCAGCCCCGCGATGTCCGGCTTGTCCTTCCAGTGCGCGATCTGCCCTGCCAGCTCAGATGGTGGCGTGGGAACTTTCTTCATCTTCGTCATCAGTCCCCTACATCAGTCGGGCTATTGAGTTTCGCCATTACGTAGTCATGCTCCATCGTCTACCCGACAAGTTTGGCACTAGCGGTTCGGCCGACTACAGTAGCTTATCAGAAACTAGAGAGCGCTTCATCCAGCCTGCTTAGCGCAGGTTGCTTTTGTGCCCAACAGGTCTGTTATGAACTTCTAGTATGAGGTGACCTTGCAGCGAATTAGATTGTTCGTCCCTCACTTCGGTGGACACCTCTGATACGCTCTTGCGAGGCCAGAAAGGTGATCTGATGGCGAAGACCAGGCGGA
>NZ_WUJP01000388.1 GCF_009806515.1 Geminicoccus flavidas
CGTCGATGCTCCGGAACTGGCGGGCGGTGATCAATGACGGTGGGTGGCGGTCCAGAGCCGCCTTTCCGGCGGTGCCGAATCTATCGGCGCCGGTGGCATCACCGGCGGAAAGGCAGCAGAGATTGCGCCGCTTCGTCGCGAGCTAGGCCGGACGCGGATGGAACTCGATGCTCAAAAAAAAGGCGATCGGCATCTTTGTGGAGGTGCCGAAGTGAGATTCCGCTTCATTGAGCAGCATGCGAGCACCTGGCCGGCACCGCTCATGTGCCGGGTGTTCCAGATTGGGCCAACTATGCGGCGCCCAAAGACGGGGTGATGCTGGCGATGCAGAGCTTGGCTCAGGGGGTCTCCGGCTAGGGCATCCGGGTGAACGGGATCACGCCGCGCGCCATCAGGACGCCGATCAATCGGGAAGTCTAGGCCACCGAAGTGGTCCTGTCCGATCTCTTGGAGTTGATCCCCTATGGCCGGATCGGCGAGCCCGACGACGTGGCCACGCCGCGGTCTGGCTGGCCTAGGACGAAGCCGACTACGTGGTCGGCACCACTCTTCTGGTGGATGAAGGGATGCTGCTGTACCCGGGCTTTCGCGGCAACGGCTGAGGTGCGTGCTTCTTTGACAGCCGAATCGAACAGGAAAGAACCGCTGGCGATACTGTAAATTAATTTTGTTCGCTTCTGGTCCTTTCTCCTTCTATGCCTCGAAACGAACCTCACCTCGGGCAACGACCTGGGTGCGAACGCAAACGAACATCAGGCAGGGATGGCAGGATGCCAATGAATTTGGTCGATCGAAGGGTGATCCTGGCAGGCATGGCGGCGCTCCTGCTGCTCGGCAGCCTGGGTGCGGCCAATGCTGGTGAGATACTGGATCGGGTGATGTCGTCCAAGGCGCTCAAGGTTGCCACCAACAGCGGCTGGCCGCCGCAGAGCTTTCTCGACGACAACAACGAGATGGTCGGCTTCGACATCGACGTCGCCAACGAGATCGCCAAGCGGCTGGGGGTCGAGGTCAGCTTCGACACGCCGGAATGGAACGTGATGACCGGCGGGCGCTGGCACGGCCGCTGGGATGTGGCGGTGGGCTCGATCACCCCCACCAAGGCGCGCGCCCACGCCCTCGACTTCGCCGCGGTCTATTATTTCAGCCCCTACGTCTTCGCGGTGCACAAGGACAGCACCGCAACCTCGCGGGCCGACCTGAACGGCAAGGTGATTGGCGTCGAGACCGGCACCACCTCGGAGGACTATATCAACCGCCGGCTGGAGATCGACGCGCCCGACACGCCGCCGATCGAGTACACGCTAGAGCCCGGCGAGGTGAAGACCTATGCCGATTCCATGCTGCCGTTCGACGACCTGCGCCTAGGGGACGGCGTGCGGGTCGATGCGGTGATCGCGCCTGAGCAGACCGCGATGGGCGCCATCAAGAACGGCTACCCGGTCAAGATCCTGCCCGGCGACTATGCGTTCAAGGAGCCGCTGGTGGTGGTCGCCGACAAGGGCGACCCGGAATGGACCGCCAAGCTCGGCGAGATCGTCAAGGCCATGAAGGCCGACGGCACACTCTCCACGCTCACCACCAAGTGGTACGGCAAGGACTACAGCAGCTGATGCCCTGAAGGGAGCGGTGCCCGCCGCCGCTCCCGTTCCGCTTCTCCGTAGTCCGGATTCCGTCCCCGATGTCCTATGTCGAAACCTATTACCGGCCGGGCGCGGCTGACGATCCGCCGCGCCCTGCGCTGGCCGGCCGGCACGAGGCCGAGATCTGCGTGGTGGGCGGCGGCCTGTCCGGCCTGTCCGCCGCCCTGGAGCTGGCCCGGCGCGACTGCAGCGTCTGCGTCCTGGAAGCCCAGCGTATCGCCTGGGGTGCGTCCGGCCGCAACGGCGGCTTCGTCAGCCCCGGCTGGGCCGCCCGCTACAAGAGCATCGAGGCCAAGTTGGGCGCCGCCGGGGCCAAGGAGCTGCACCGCCTGTCCATGGAAGGCGTGCGGATCGTCGCCGGCAACCTGCAGGCCCTGGCGGTCCCCGACGCCGACCCGGTGCCGGGCATCCTGGGCGCCGTGCGCTATGAGGCCAGCGAGGATCTGAAGAAGCACCGCGACTGGCTGGAGCGCGAGTTCGGCTACCGGGTCGAGTTCAAGAGCCGCGCGGAAGTGGCCGAGCTGGTCGCCTCGCCCGCCTACCGCCAAGCCCTCTACGACCCCAACGCCTTCCACTTCCACCCGCTGAACTATGCGCGCGCGCTCGCCCGCGAGATCGAGCGCCTGGGCGGGCAGATCTTTGAGGCCTCGCCGGCCACCGGCCTGCAGGCGGACCGGCCGGAAAAAACGGTCCGCACCGAAGGCGGCGAGGTCCGCGCCCGCCATGTCGTGCTGGCGTCCGGCGGCTATACCGGCGGCCTAGTCCCCAGGCTCGCCCGCAGCTTCCTGCCGATTGCCACCTACGTGATGCTGACGGCACCCGCGCCTGAGCTGATCGCGACCGCCATTCGCACCCGCGCCGGCATCGCCGACGACCGCCGCGCCGGCGATTATTACCGGCTGGTCGACGATGGCCGCCGGATCCTGTGGGGCGGCAAGATCACCACAAGGACCAGCGAGCCGCGCCACCTCGCCGAGCTCTTGCGCCGGACCATGGTCGCCACCTACCCGCAGCTTCGCGACCTGCCGGTCGACATCGCCTGGTCCGGGCTGATGTCCTATGCCCGCCACCTGATGCCGCAGATCGGTCGCCTGCAGGACGGGGTCTGGCACTGCACGGCGTTCGGCGGCCATGGCCTGAACACCACCGCGATCGGCGGCCGGGTCATCGCGGAAGCGATCACCGGCGAGAGCGACCGCTACCAGTTGTTCGCGCCGTTCGGCCTGGTCTGGAACGGCGGCATCGCCGGCAGGATCGCGGCCCAGCTCACCTACTGGAGCTACCAGGCGGCGGACCTTTACCGCGAACGCCGCTCCGCCTGACGGGACGTCCGATGCAGTACGCCGACAATATCGACTATCCCCCGCTTTTGACCCGCCCGGCCGTGTTCCTGCCGGGCCTCGCCGTCCTGTTCGTGCTGCTCTACCTCTGGCATGTCGGCGCCACCGCGATCGGCGGCGGCATCCTGGAGGTGCTGGGCCTGGCCGGCACCGGGCAGGCGGACCTGGTCGTGGCGGCCGTGATCACCGCGGTGGCCGCCCTGAACCTGATGGTGGTGCTGCGCCTGGAGCTGCGCTGGCAGGTCTGGGTGGTGTGGGCGGAGCTGGCAGCGCTTATCCTGCTGTTCTTCTATTCCTTCGACCTCAGCTTCGACTTCATCCGGCGCAAGCTGCCCTTCCTGATCACGCAGGGGCTGCTCACCACCATCTACATCTCGGCCATCTCGATCGCGATCGCCTCGGTGCTGGCGATGATCGGCGCCGTCGCCAAGCTGTCCTCGAACGGCATCGCCATCGGCATCGCCAATTTCTACACCTCCCTGTTCCGCGGCCTGCCGCTGCTCATGCAGATCTACTTGATCTATCTGGGCCTGCCGCAGCTGGGCTACGTGGTCGACGCGGTGCCGGCCGGCATCGCGGCCTTGTCGCTGTGCTACGGCGCCTACATGACCGAGATCTTCCGGGCCGGAATCGAGAGCATCCCCAAGGGCCAGTGGGAAGCGTCGCGGGCGCTGGGCCTAAAGCCGCAGAGCACCATGGGACGGATCATCCTGCCCCAGGCGATGCGGATCATCATCCCGCCCACCGGCAACCAGTTCATCGCCATGCTGAAGGACAGCTCGCTGGTCTCGGTCGTGGGCGTGTGGGAGCTGATGTACCTGGCGCGCACCCAAGGGCAGACCGAGTTCCGTCATGTCGAGATGATGATCACCGCCTCGATGATCTACTGGATCCTCTCGATCGTCCTGGAACTGGTCCAGGCGCGGATCGAGCGCCACTACAACCGGGCCAGCACCCGATGACCATGCCCAAGCCCGACCCCAGCGCCCCCGCCATCCAGATCCGTGGCCTCGGCAAATGGTTCGGCGCCTTCAAGGTGCTGGACGGCATCGACCTGACGGTGGAGCGCGGAGAGAAGCTGGTGATCTGCGGCCCGTCTGGCTCGGGCAAATCGACCCTGATCCGCACGGTCAACGGCCTGGAAAGCATCCAGGAAGGCGAGATCCGGGTCGACGGCATCCGGCTGACCCGCCAGCCCGAGACCGTGGAAGCGATCCGCCGTCGGGTCGGCATGGTGTTCCAGCAGTTCAACCTGTTCCCGCACCTGACCGTGCTGGAGAACTGCGCCCTGGCCCTGCGGCTGGTGCAGGGCATGGCGCCCAAGGAGGCCGAGGAGCGCTCCATGCACTACCTGCGCAAGGTCCACATCCCTGACCAGGCCAGGAAATATGCCGCGCAGCTGTCCGGCGGGCAGCAGCAGCGCGTCGCGATCGCCCGGGCGCTGGCGATGCAGCCGGACATCATGCTGTTCGATGAACCGACCTCCTCGCTCGACCCGGAGATGGTCAAGGAAGTCCTGGACACGATGGTGGAGCTGGCCGGCGAGGGCATGACCATGGCGGTGGTCACCCATGAGATGGGCTTCGCCCGCCAGGTCGCCGACCGGGTGATCTTCATGGACCACGGCAAGATCGTGGAGGAGGCCAGCCCGGAGACGTTCTTCTCCGCCCCGCGCGCGGAGCGGGCGCGGGCGTTCCTGCAGCAGATCCTGCACTGAGCGGCCTGCTGGAAGAGCCGGTGCGGCCGTTGCTACGGCAGCCGCTGGCGCGTACCGCGGAGCCGACCGACAGTGCACGGGAGGAGAGCCATGATGGTCGGCATGCCCACCTTGCGTCGGCTGCACGCCTGTTCGATCGTGTCCAGCTCCCCGTGCAGGACGACCTCGCCAGGGTTGGCCAGCAGGTGCGCGGGCCATGCCGGCACCTGGTTGTCGTGGTCCAGAGCTAGGTGATGCAGGCGGTCCATCAGCGCCGGGTCGGACGGCTGGCCGTTAGTGTCAATCAGCAGCCCAGCTGGGCGCAGCTCAACATGCCAGCCACGGGCGCGGGCTTGGGCGATCGGGTCGTCGTTGGCGATCCCGTTCTCGCCTTTTGGTTGTGTGAAGCCCCTCGATGAACCGCCGGTACTGCTGGACACGCCGGAGTCGCAGCGTGGGCAGCCCACCGAAATTCTCCCCTGTACTCTTAGAGAACCGCACTGACAGAACTGACAGAAGGGGCTTTTGTCAGTTCTGTCAGTGCAGTTCTCTAGGATCCGTAGGATTTCTAGGTGCTGGGCGAGCGTGCTCATGCAGCCTTCCCGCGCCGCGCCTTCGGGTTGACCCGGAACACGATGCGGGGTCGGCCACCTGTCTCGCGGGTTTCCGCACGGAGCCAGTCCAGATCCTCAAGCACATCGGTGGCAGCCTTGACCGTTGCTGACTGTGTCAGCCCCGCCCATTGCGGCCGGTACACGTCGCGGGCGGTGAAGCCATCACTGAGCGCACCATCAGCAAGCTTCTGCCCCAGGGCACGCGCGGCGGTCAGATCGGCCCGCAGCACACCGTCATAGAGACGCCGCGCGTGGGTTTCGAGATAGGCTGCCCAGCCAAGCGCACGCGTCAATGTGGCGATGCCGATAGGTCCGCCGTCGGCGTCCGCCAGATGGCAAATCAGCGCCAGCTTCGGGACCAGGGAACGGTACTTGGCAAGATGGCCCTCCAGGGAAGGGTGAAGCTGCCCGGACCGCAACCGTTCCTCCAACTCGCCGCGCCAAGCGGAGAACCCCGCCTGTGCCTCGGGATCAAAGCGCAGGAACCATGGCCCGGCATCGTCGTCACGCAGGGCACCAAGCGCGGCGGGATCGATCGCGTCCAGCCGCTCGAATACCGCTCGTGCTTCACGCCGTGCCACGCTATCCGGCCACCGGTCCACGTCGCGCCAGGTCTTGGGTGGATCGGGCCAGACGAGAAGCTGAAACCGCTGCAAGAGCCCGTCATCGGCAGCACCGCCGCGCACCGCGCCCTCTAGATAAGTGGCCAGTGGTCCCGGCTGGATGCCGCCCAGGAGCGACAGGCAGACGTTCTCGATATCAACGGTGCCCCGGCCGATCCGGTCGTAGGTGAACCGCCCCGAGCCGTTCCATGCCTCCAGATAGAAGGCACGGTCCTGTTCCCGGCCGTCCCGATCCAGCCCACGCAGCCACCCCGTCAACTCGTCACGGTTGACCAGGAGCCCGCGCGGGTTCTCGTTCAGCAGTTCACCCAGCTTCTCGACGGTCGCCTCATTGGTGACGTAGCGGCAACGGTGCGGTGGTGGGTCGGACTTGAGGTCATCGGCGAACTCTGCCGCGACAGTCTTCGCATCCGCACCATCCTTGAGCCGTTTCTTCATGCGCCCTTCGGCAATCTCCTTGGATGCCTTGGCGACCAGGACGGATGCCTTGAACGCCTCCATCTCCTGCTCATGCTTCTCCTTCGCGGCGATCTCCAGGACGATCAGCGGGCGCGTGACCTCTTGCAGGGCCGGGCTCTTGAGCATTCCCGGCCGTCCGACCACACCACCCCACAGGTTCGGGACCACCGTCCAGTCATCCTGGCGCTTCGGGCGAAGTGTCATCTGTCGGCCTATCACCGAAGCAAGAGCCACCATGGCCCCTACTGCGGGGTAATCGGGCGGGCATTGGAGCCGTTCGGTGATGTCGGCGACCCAACCACGGAGAGCCCGCGGCATCAGTTCTAGTGGGAATGGCTCGACGGGCGGCAGTCCTTCGGGCAACGGCTGCGGATCGGGCCAGCTCACGCTCGCGGCCCGTTCCGCCGGCCGGGCGTTGTCGATCGCACGGCGCAACGCCTCAACGCTCATGCCGGCACCTCCGTCAGCATGGCGGCAGGATCGAGGCCATCCGGCAGCCCAGCGACCAGCACGTCATGGCCGCGCTGCCTGAGCACCTTCGCAGCCTCCGTCGTCGCCTTTCGTCCGGCGTTGTCGCCGTCCAGGCAGAGCACCACGGGCGCGCGAGGCGGCAACTGCACCGTCGCGGCATTGGCAGTTCCCAGCACCGCCCAGGCAGCCACGTCAGGACAGACTCGCGCCACCGCCAGGGCATCCTCGACGCCTTCCGTAAGCACGATGCGCTGGCCCTCACACCAGGGAGAGACACGCACCGCCGCAGCCGTCAGCCTGCCGGTCGTGATCCTTGAGGGCTTGCGCCATGCCTTACACCCCGGCTCCGCGAGTGGCGTGACCTGAACGACCACCACGTCGTGGCCAGGATAGCGGCAGCCACCGGCCACCAATGTTGGCCACTCCCGGCCAGTGGATGAACGGTGCGAGCCTTGACGCAGGATCGGCGGATAGGGTGGTAGGAAGCTGCGGGAGCGCAGATAATGGGCCGCCAGGTCATCAGCCTCGATTGGCCGCGCCTCGCGCCAGACGGCCAGCGCAGTGGCCTCGCGTGCCCGGTTCTCTGCTTCCTCGCAGGCTTCCCGCTCGCGCCGTCGCCGCTCGATCTCCTCACGCGGCAGTGAGATGGCTTGGTTCGGCCACAGCCCCTCGGCCACCAGCGCAGCTCGGACTTCCCTGAAGGTGCAATTGGCCCAGCAATGGAAGACCGGACGGCCATTGTCACCGTCCACTACCGTCAGGGAAGGTGAGCGGTCGTTGTGCGCCGGGCAGCGGCAGAGCCAGCCCCGTCTACTCTTGCGGCCACCAAGCGCGTGCGCGAAGTCAGCAGCCGTCAGCGAGGCACCGCCAACGTGCTTCGAGGCGCTGGCCACTCCGCTAATATGCGGGCCACCATCGCCAGCGCGGTTCGGGTCTCCAGCCCGGCCGCGCAATTCCTCCATCGCCATGCCGCTCAACCCGCGGTCGTGGTCGAGTGTTGGCGGTTCGATGCGATCCAGCTAGCCAGCTCGCGGGCCGGATAGGCAATTCGGCCGCCGAGCTTGACGAAGACAGGGCCAAAGCCCTCGACACGCCAGCGCGCAAGCGTCTGCGGACGCAGCCGAAGGCGTTCGGCTGCTTCAGCCGGGGTCAGAAGGCGGTCGTCATCAGCCGCACCGCCGGATGGACCGTCCGATGCCAGCGCGGCGAAGGGGATAGGTCCGAGCAAACAAGAGCGAAACGCTTCCATGGTCCCTCACTGAGATGAACAGCAAGGAATAGAACGGAAGCTCCGTATGACGCCAAATGCTTCGGAATTAGCGTTACCGCTCTGGCCCCAAAAAAATAGCGCTAATTCGTGCCGGTATTAGTGCTAGCCGCTTGAAATTGGCGCTCCTCACGAACGAGCTCTCGGATTTCTTGGCGCAGCTGGGAATCACTCCTGACCTCCTTCGCCCACCTATTAATCGTCGGGATCAGGTCCTTTGGATCTAGGAACATAGGGCTACCCTCGTTCCTGCCATGATCCTTTATTCCGTTCTTGATATGCCAATACCCTGGCTTACTACCCATCCCCTCCGCATGCTTCTTCCAATAGTTGAGTCTAGCAACACTTTCAAAGAATGCTGTCGCCTGCCGGTCAGGATTTACCGATATTTGCTCCAACACGTCGATTAACGCTTTTCGGCGGTTTTCTGCAGTCCATTCTACTTTCCGTCCCCGCTTACCAGGTGCCAGCGCTGCCTTGATACCCTTCTGGATGCGCTGTGCCGCAGAACCTTGGCCTGCCTCTGTCAGCGCTTCGATCAGCAGTGCGCCTAAGTCGTGAGCCACCTCCTCATAGAGCTTCTGACGTGGTTCAGGGTCGAGCGCACTCGCTATGCCTCCCAACAACATCCACCGTGCGTCTTCAGCATGGCTTGCCAGCTTGCGGAGATCGACCCTGAACCTCTGGTCTCTATCGAGCGGGAGTGACGTGTCTCCTGACTTGAAGAGGCGCCCCAAGAGCGCAGTGACTACGGGGCCTTCCTTGAAGCCAGGCCATCCGGTGCGCTTGCTCGATATAGCGTCGCCCTGCGTAGTGGTATTGCTCGGTTCGGCAGCTCCTGCCGTCGTGTCTTCATTCGTCATGCCCGGTCCGTTCCTGGCGTCAGTCCGTTTCGAGGATGGGCGCGGCGGGACCGGTACGGACCTTCCCGGTTTTCGGCTCGCGACTTCCTAGCCGCGCCCAAGGGGTACAGGTGGCTATTACCGCCGCTGCATTGGGATCACCTCAGCACTCCTGTCGCCGGTCATCGCCGCTGCGATACGCTGGCCCACCATTTCCGCAGCCGCTCGAACCGGATCGGCCGCGAGATGGGCATAGCGTGCCGTGGTCGCCGGCTGGCTATGGCCCAAGAGGGCGCCGATCAACGGTAGGGACAGCCCACTGGCAGCGGCCACCGATGCGTGCGAATGGCGCAGGTCATGCAGGCGGACGTCCGCTAGCAACGCGGCCTTGCGCAGCCTGAGCCATGGCTTCTCAAGGTTCACAAGGTGAGCGCCTTCCTTGCCGCCCACGATCACATGCGGGTTGCCGCGTACCCTCGGCAGCTTCGCCAGCACGTCGAGCGCAGGTCCCGACAGGTAGATGACCTTCTGGCCGGTCTTGCTGTCCGGCAGCCGCAACAACGCTCGATCCGCCTCGACATGCTCCCAGCGCAGCGTGAGGATTTCGGACAGGCGCGCCCCGGTGAACACCAGCAGCCGCACCGCAGCGACAACGTAGGGGCTCATTAGTCCCGACCGCTCCACCACACGGAGCACCCGGGCGAGCCGCTGAAGCTCTCTTGGCGACAGGAACCGCTCGCGGCGCTTCTCCGGGTACGGGTCGACATGGCGGCACGGGTTGGAGCCGTCCGGGCGATAGCCGGCCCGCTCGGTCCAGGTGAAGAACGACGACGCCACGCGAAGCGCATGGTTCGCCTCGTAGGGGGTGCCGCGCATCGCGTGGTGCAGCCGAGCGATGTCCTGCCGCTCGATCTTGGCCACGTCCCGCGTCCCCAGCGTCGGCAGGATGCGGCAGTTGAATAGCCGCCGGTAGTCGAAGGCGGTTCGGGGCTTTCGCTTCGTATCAATCTCCACGAGCCACTCCGCTGCGACATCCGCGAGCTTGGTGGCCTTCTTGGCTGATTCACGGGCTGCCAGCGGATCGCCCCCGCCATCGACGATCGCCAGCAGCCGCTTGGCCTCGTCACGCGCCTTGTCCGCCGTCCATCGGCCATGCCTGCCGATCGTGTAGCGGCGCTTCGAAACCCCGCGGCCGTGGCCCGGCCGGTACTCGACGAAGTAGCTGCGGGCCGAACCACCGTCAGCGTCCGGCCTGCCAACATAGAGCCCGAAACCGGCCAGCTTGGCGTCATAGTGCCTGCCCGGCTCGGCCATCTCGACGAAGCGCTTGGTGATCGCTGGCATGGTCTCTCCGCTCGATCCTCGATCGCATCAGCGGCGGTATCGGTGGCGACACCAAGCCTCCGTGTCGCCACCATGTCGCCACCGGAACGGAAACACGCGGAAACCGCGTCCATCGCGCTCGTCAAGAAAATAGGCGATTTCAGCAGGTTAGAGAAGCACCCGGAAACCACAAGAAGTCAGCGGAATGCCTGACAATCCAATTCGTAATGCGTAGGTCGGGTGTCCGAGTCACCCAGGCGGCACCAGCATAACTCTCTGATTTAGCTGAATAATTTGGACGTAGACTTCTGGGCTACGGACGATCGAGAACAGCTCGGTACGTCAGCGGTACGTGCGGAGAAGGATCTCGTGGCGCCAGAGGTTTCCTAGAAGGTCAGATCGTGGCACCGGATTTGCCTTGATTGGCTTGGTTGGGCAGTGCCACGGTATGAGGACCAGCTGGTAGACCGTCTCGCATATGGATGACTTGAGACGCCCTTCTGGCTCCAGCGCCTTGCTTGCCACGTCAGGATCGAGTCCTGTTTGCTCTGCGGCTCTTACTACGCGGGCCATGCGACCAGCAGAGCGGCACTGAACGGATCGGCTTCATGTCTCGGCATGAATACCGATACCAAGAGGTAAAGGTATAGTCGTGCCAGAAGTGCCGAAAGTGCCAAAGCCCGCTCCTTGCACTACTGACCCGCCGTGCCCGACGCCGAGCTCGGAAGCGATCACAAATGCGTTGCGGGACTCCTCCATGTCACCTGTTGCTCTGGTCTCCCTGAGGAAGAGGCGAAGCGTCTCTTGGCGCCTTGAGATTCGCCTCATGAACAGCATGACCTTGCTGAGATCCAGGCAATACCTCGCTCTCGGCTGGCATTACTGACCGAACTTGGACTCGAACCACCATCGGGCCTGTTAGCTCCTGATCATTCTTCCCATCTGCGGCATGAGCGGCGGATGGGATGGCTGATGACGGGGGTGCTGACGGATGGGCAGTGGGCGGTGCTGGCGCCGTTAATTGAGGCCTGCCGTCCGCACCGCAAGACCCGGCACCACGACCCGCGCCGGACCACCCTGTCGATCATCTGGCGCTGTCCGAATGGTGCCAAGTGGCGCAGCCTGCCGGCTGAGCTTGGATCCCGTTCAGGTCGGCTGACCTGAACGCCTGCGGCGATGGATGATCCGCCTGCGGACGGATCATGGTGGATGGCGGCGCAGACCTTCATCCGCCCTTGGCGGCCTGCTGGCCGCCGCTCCGTTGGAGACCGGATCAGCCGTCTGCTGACGGCTGATGGAGAAGGCTTGGAGTTTGGGAGCGCCTGTTGGCCATGGCACAGGAGCGCGGTGTGCAACTGGGCATGACCTTCTTGGACGGCAGCAACATCCAAGCGCATCAAAAGGCGGCAGGCAGATGTCGCCAAAAAAGCGGGCAGCAGAGCCGGACGTGCTGCGGGTGAGGCTCTTTGTCGATCTCGTGGCGGCTCCTGTCAGCTTTGCTGACATCTCTCCGAGGGATCGGGCCTTCAGCCCGATGGCATCAAGGCTTGCGTGATCGCAGAGGGCTCTGGTCGCGCCGTCGCCTTCAGCTTGGCGCCAGGCCAGGCGCATGGACTGCCCCAAGCGACCGGCCTGCTCGCTCGCCTACCAAACGTGCCACGCTGGTTGGTGGCCGATCGCGGCTATCCCAGCCATGCCTTCAGGGAGCACATCTGGAACCTGGGCAGCCGCCCGG
>NZ_WUJP01000343.1 GCF_009806515.1 Geminicoccus flavidas
GTGACCGCGCTCCTGGGCGTGGTGTTCTCGCGCCGGCTAGTGCCGACCATCGGCGGCAGCCTGCTGGCGGCCCTGTTCATCGGCTTTCTCGGCAACGGCTTCCAGCTGCTCAACATCTCCAGCTACTGGGTGAGCGGCGTCCAGGGCGCCCTCATCCTCCTGGTGGTCGCGGCCACCTCGGTCCTGCGGCGCAAGGAGAGCTGAGCCATGGCCCAAGCAACCCTCCCCACTGCGCAGCACCGGCACCGCCGCCTGCCGGACCTCCTCTTCCAGATGGGCCTGCCGCTGGCGCTCCTCCTGGTGGTGCTGTTCTTCGCCTGGTCCAGCCCGGCCTTCCTGGTGCCGAGCAACCTGGAAAGCGTGCTGGTCAACAACTTCACCCTGCTCGCGATCGTGTCGATCGCGATGACGCTGGCGGTGGCGTCCGGTGGCATCGACCTGTCGGTGGGCACCGCACTGGACTTCGCCAGCCTCCTGTTCGTCAGCCTGATCGCGGCTGGCCAGCCGTTCGGGGTGGCGCTGCTGGCGGGCCTGCTGGGCGGCCTGGGTGCCGGCCTGTTCAACGCCTCCCTGATCGTGGCACTCGGTATCACGCCTTTCCTGGCCACGCTCGGCACGCTGTTCATCGGCCGCAGCGTCCAGCAGCTCACCACCGGCGGCGGCATCCCGATCTACCTGTCCAAGGCCAAGGTGCCGGAGGCGGCGACCTTCCTAGCCCATGGCGACATCCTCGGGATCGCCACGCCGCTCTGGGTGGTGGCGATCCTGATCGTCCTGTTCACCGTCATGCTGCGCGCCACGCCGTTCGGCCGGCGGGTGACCGCGATCGGTGTCCAGCCGGCCGTGGCTTGGTACTCGGGCCTGCCGGTGCGCCGCGACCTGGTCCTGATCTATCTGCTGAGTGCGCTCGTCGCCGCGGTGGCCGGCCTGATGCTGTCGGCCACGGTCAACGCCTACGTGCCCTCCTCGGGCAATGCGTTCCTCCTGAACGCGATCGGCGCCACCTTCATCGGCACCACGCTGGACCGGCGCGGCCGGCCGAATGTGCCGGGCACGATGCTGGGCGTGCTGCTGCTGGCCGTGGTCGCCAACGGCCTGCTCCTGATCGGCTGGAACTTCTACTGGCAGCAGGTCGGCACGGGCGTGCTGATCTTCCTCGTCCTGGTGGCGAGCTTCGCCAGCCGGCGCTGGCGCAAGGCCGGCTGATCAGCCAGGGTGCCGCTCGGCGGCAGGCTGAGGCGCCGGATCTTGCGGTGGAGCGTCGCCCGGCTGATCCCGAGCAGCCGGGCCGCGGCGGTGACATTGCCGCGCGTCTGCGCCAGCGCGCCCGTCCCGATCGTCACCATGTCCATACCAGCATGACGGCTGCCGATCAGAACGCCCTGCATGAGGCCCTGGGCGGCAGCGGCGATGCCGTGCTGCTCGCCCATGACTAGGGTGCTGTGGGCGCCTACGGCGCTGCGGGGACGGAGCCGGAGCGCTGGAGCCGGTGCGTGATCATGAACATCCCGCCCTTCCCGATCTTCGGCGAGAACCTGTTCGGCAGCTACGCGCAGATCAAGCGCTCGTTCTACTTCTGGTACTTCCAGATGCAGCGGGTCTGCGAGGCGTCGACCTCGACCAATGACTTCGCCTTCATCGACAACATCTGGGCGACTGGTCACCTAGCTATGATGCCAGGGAGGACCTGCCGCTGGTGAAGGACTGCCTGCGCAACCCGGCCCATTTCCAGACGGCGCTCGGCTATTACTGGGGGCAGTTCGACCCGACCCGGTTCGGCTCGCCCGAATGGGTCGAGGAGCAGAAGGCGGCCTGGGGCTACGACCCGCCCCAGCCGACCCTCTACCTGCACGGCACCAATGACGGCTGCCACGGCCTGGATCAGGCCCAGGTCGACCGCGTGCCGAACCATTGCGGGCCGGGCTCGGTAGCCGAGCTGATCGAGGGCGTGGGCCACTTTATGCCGGTCGAGGACCCCACTGGGATCAACCGGCGGATCCTGGACTTCCTCGAGCGAGCTCCCTAGCCGGCCGCCACCACCGCCAGGTCCCGCCAGCCGCGTTCCGCCAGGGTTCGGGCCGCCCGGTGCGCCCGGATGCCGGCAGCGCAGGCCAGCACCACCCGTCGGTCGCGCGGCAGCTCGGCGGTGGCGATTTCGGCCGGCAGGATGCGCCGTGCCGTCGCGTGCACCGGCTCCGGCGCCTCCGCCGCGTCGCGCAGCTCGACCACGCAATCGTCGCTCCGGATCGCGTCGGGCTCCACGAACGGGATGGCCGGCCCGTCCGGCTCGGGCGAGCCGAGGAAGGAGAAACCGCCGAAACCGAAGCGACGCAGGTCCACCGAGACCAGCCGGCCGGACGGCGACGGTTCCAGGCCGAGCACGAGCTGGAGGACCATGTGCGCCTGCAGGGCACCCATGGTCGCGACCACCGAGCCGAGCACGCCGTTGGCCGCACAGGAGCCGACTGTGGTCGGCATGTCGGGGAACACGGCACGATAGCTGGGGGCCGTCCCGCAGAACGTGCCGACATAGCCGCCTAGGCCGAGCACGGCTGCTGAAACCAGTGGCTTGCCAGCCGCTTGGCAGGCGTCGCTCAGGATGTAGGTGACCGCTAGGCTATCTGCGGCATCGACCACGATATCCACCTGTGCGACGAGTTCCGGTGCCAGACGTGGCGTGAGCTTCTGCACGAGCGGTTCGACGCAGATCTCTGGATTGTAAGCCAGAATGGCGTCCCGGGCGGCCACGGCCTTGGGCCGACCGACGTCGCTCATCCGGTAGAGGGGCTGGCGGTGCAGGTTGGAGGTCTCGACATGGTCATGGTCGACCACGACGAGCCGGCCGATCCCGGCCCCGGCCAGCGCCAGCAGCACCGGCGAACCCAAGCCACCGGCACCCAACACCAGGACGCTGGCCGCCGCCAGCTTCGCCTGCCCTTCCGGGCCCACCTCCGGCAGCACCATCTGCCGGGCATAACGATCGCTCATGCCGGCTGCCTCGTCACGTCCAGCCATTCCCGGCAGCGGGCCTCGGGATCGGCGTTGAGCAGGACATCGGTGACCACGGCCACGCTGTCCGCACCGGCGGCCAGCGCCGCGGCCCCGCGCTCCGGGATGAGCCCGCCGATCGCGACCAGGGGAACCTGGCCGATCCGCCGCTTCCAGACCCCGATCCGTTCCAGGCCCTGCGGCGCCCAGCGCATCTGCTTCAGGATGGTCGGGAAGATCGGGCCGAGCGCCACATAGTCGGGCTCCGTCGCGAGCGCGCGGTCCAGCTCCGCATCGTCATGGGTGCTGACACCCAGCTTGAGCCCGCCGCCGCGGATCGCCGCCAGATCCGCCTCGGCCAGATCCTCCTGACCCAGATGGACGAAGTCGCAGCCCTCATCGAGCGCCAGCCGCCAGTAGTCGTTTACGATCAGCTGGGCGCCGTGCGCCTTAGCGAGATCGCGACCCTGGCGGACCAGTGCCCGCAGCTCCGCTTGCGGCAGGTCCTTCATGCGCAGCTGGACCAGGCGGACGCCCACCGGCAGGAGCCGTTCCAGCCAGCGCGGATGGTCGACGATCAGGTAGAAGGGATCGAGCATCAGGTCAGCTCCGGAACGCCGTGCCGAGCACTGGCGTGGAGGGTGCCGCCATGTCGCGCGGCTCCATGGGATCGGCCTCGAACGCCAGGCGCCCGGCCTCGACCGCATGGCGGAAGGCTTCGGCCATCCGCACCGGATCGCCGGCCTTGGCGACCGCGGTATTGAGCAGGACCGCGTCATAGCCCAGTTCCATGGCGTCCGCGGCATGGGAGGGTAGGCCGATCCCGGCATCGACCACCAGCGGCACGTCCGGAAAATGGGCGCGCATGCTGCGCAGGGCGAACCGGTTGTTCAGCCCCTTGCCCGAGCCGATTGGCGCACCCCAGGGCATCAGCACCTGGCAGCCCGCCTCCACCAGCCGCTCGGCCACGATCAGGTCGTCGGTGGTGTAGGGGAACACCTGGAACCCGTCGCGCGACAGGATCCCCGCCGCCTCCACCAGCGCGAACGGGTCGGGCTGCAGCGTGTCGTGGTTGCCGATCACCTCCAGCTTGATCCAGGGCGTGCCAAACACCTCGCGCGCCATCTGCGCGGTGGCGACCGCCTCCTTGACGGTATGGCAGCCGGCCGTGTTCGGCAGGACCTTCACGCCCAGCGAGCGGATCAGCGACCAGAAGCCCTGCCCGGCGCGCTCCACGCCGGATTCGCGCCGTAGCGACACGGTCACCACGTCGGAGCCCGCCGCCTCCACCGCATCGGCCAGGATCGCCGGCGAGGGGTACTGCGACGTTCCGAGCAGGAGACGCGAGGCGAGCTTCGTCCCGTAAACTTCCATGGTCGCTCAGCCTCCCTGCATCGGGGCCAGGACCTCGATCTGGTCGCCGTCCTTCAGCTCGATCTCCGCGCGCCGCCCGGCCGGGGTGAAGTCGCCATTGACCGCCGTGGCCACCACGATCCCGCCATAGCCCAGCTCCTCCAGGAGTGCGGCCAGCGACCGCGCACCGGTCTCGACCGTCTCACCGTTGACGGTGATCTTCATGTCCTTCCTCCGCTGGTTTCGGTAATGCCTTCCACCTGCTTGCCTTCCAGGACAAACTCCGCCGCAATCCGGGCCAGTGCCGGGGAGAGGAGAAAGCCGTGGCGGTAGAGGCCGTTCAGGAACAGCCGGCCGCCTTCCCGGCGCACCCGGGGCAGGTTGTTCGGGAAGGCCGGCCGAGCGTCGGCGCCGATCTCGACCAGCTCCGCCTCGCCGAAGGCCGGATGTAGAGTATAGGCGGCGTTTAGGAGCTCCACGACGGAGCGGGCGGTGACCCGGGCGCGCTCGGCACTCTCGATCATGGTGGCGCCCACCATGAACAGCCCGTTCCTGCGTGGCACGATGTACAGCGGGAAACGGGGGTGGAGCATGCGGACCGGCCGGCTCAACTGCACGTCCGGGCAGCGCAGGATCAGCATCTCGCCCTTCACCCCGCGCAGGTCCGGCAAAAGATCGCCGGCGGCAAGGCCGCGGCAATCGACTGTCAGGTCGATATCGGACGGCGGCTCCGTCACCTCGGTGCCGAACCGGATCGGCACGCCCATGGCTTCCAGCCGACCAGCCAGCGACGGCAGGGCCGCGCGCGGGTCGAGATGGGCCTCGTCCGGGAAGAACAGCGCCCGGCCGAACCGGCCGGCAAGGTCCGGCTCCAGCTCGGCGAGGCCGTCGGCATCGAGCAGCCGGTGCCGAGCGGTTCGGCGGTCGAAGCGGTCCAGCTCGCGCTCGTCGCGACGCGGTGCCACCACCAGGCTGCCGTGGCGCAAGGTAGCGGGGTGGACCTTCGGCCAGTAGGCTAGCGCCTCCTGACCGAGCTCGGCCACCCTCTCCTCGGCGCTCTCGCGCTCGCACCAGGGAGCCAGCATGCCGCCGGCAAACCGCGAGCAGGACGCGGCCCCAAGAGCTTCGCCCTGCTCGACGATACGGACGGTGCAGCCCCGCTCCGCAAAGGCATGGGCGGCGGTAAGGCCCGCAACACCCGCACCGGTCACCAGGACGCGCATGGAAACGCCACTCTCCCAGGCCAGCACCGGGAGGGCGATTTTCTGCATTTCGTGCAGGCACCACCATCCCTACGCCAGCATGAACTGGATCAGGTTCAAAGGGTCGTCATGCTGCGCCGGGCATTCGCCCTTTGCCGATGACCTCTCAGCCCCCTCACGGGGCTCCCCTAGGTGCCTTACAAGTGAGGGCGGAAGTGCTCAGTGTCAAACCGCTTGGGGTGCAGGATCGATGTTCCCGTGGCGGCGCAGGTCCTTGAAGGACACGAGGCGACGCCGGGTTTCGTCCCAGAGCACCAGCCGGACGCAGCTCAGGCTCTCGCGCAGCGTCAGCCGGCCGACATCACGCAGCTCCGGATGATCGCGCAGGACCTCGGGCAGGCGATAGTACGGGATGCGGCTGACCAGGTGATGGACATGGTGGATGCCGATGTTCGCGGTGAACCAGCGCAGCACCGCCGGCAGGTCATAATGCGAACTGCCATGGAGAGCGGCCTCGGGCATGCTCCAGGATTGTCCCTCCGACCAGTGGGTCTCCTCGAACTGGTGCTGCACGTAGAAAAGCCAGACTCCGCCGGCGGCCGCCAGCAGCACAACCGGAATATGCACCATCAGGAACGACCCGATGCCGACCAGCCAGATCAGGCCGCCGGCCATGGCGAAGATCGCTAGGTTGGTGAGCATGGTGCTCAGCCAGGGCCGCCCCTTGCGCATGAAGCCAATCGGCAGGCGATACTGGAACAGGAACAGATAGACCGGTCCGACCCCGAACATCACCAGCGGATGGCGGTACAGCCGGTAGCGCAGGCGGCCCCAGCGCGACCGGGTCAGATACTCGCCGACCGTGAGCGTGTCGATGTCCCCGATCCCGCGGCCGTCCAGGTTTCCGGCGTTCGCGTGGTGCACTGCATGGCTGTGCCGCCAGTAATCGTAGGGGGTCAGCGTGAGGATCCCGAGCAGCCGCCCGGTCCAGTCGTTGCCGCTCCGCCGCCGGAAGAACGAGCCGTGCCCGCAGTCATGCTGGATCATGAACAGCCGGACCACCAGGCCTGCTGCCGGGACGAGCAGCAGGGCGTACAGCCAGAAATGCCCGCTGCGGACCGCCAGCACCATCGCCACCCAGCACAGCGCGAACGGGATGAGGGTGATGGCGAGTTCGAAGAGGCTGCGCCTGGTGCTCGATTCCCGGTAGATGCTGAGCTTGCGCATCCACTCCCGGGCGGACGTCTCAAGTCCGGGAACGCTTTGAACAGTAGCTGACAAACTGTGATTCCTGTCTAACACACGCCACCGTGTGTCACCGAGCGAGCTCGGTATTTGGGCATGACACCGAATATGGGGTCGATGCGCGCCGTCCCATCAAGAAGATTTGCATTTTTTCTGCTTCGCGCGCGTTGCGCTTGGCAGCGCCCAGGGCAGCAGGCGATGGCAAGCCCAAAGGGCGCCGGTCGGACGGCCCGCCGACGCGGCATTGGGCTCCTGCCCATCCGGCAGGCTCAGCGCTTCCTGCCCTTCTTCGCCCCGGATTCGACCGACAGGGTCTGCTTCAGCCGGAAGAACCCGGCCCAGGGATCCTCGGCGAGATGGGCGAGCCGGCCCGGCAGGTTGGCGAGGGTGAAATGCCGGCCGCGCACGTCCAGGTTCAGCTCGTCCCAGCCGATCGGGGTGGACACGGGCGCGCCTGCCCTGGCCCTGGTAGAGTAGGCCGCAACGGCCGTGTTGCCCCGCCCGTTGCGCAGCCAGTCGACGAAGATGCGGCCCTTGCGCTTCTGCTTGGACATGGTCGCGGTGAAGCGCTGCGGGCTGTCCGCGGCCATCGCCTCGGCCAGGCCCTTGCAGAACGCCTTGGCCTCCTCCCAGCCGGCCTTGGGCCGGAGCGGCACGACCACGTGCAGCCCCTTGCCGCCGGTGGTCTTGAGGAAGCTCTCCAGGCCGTGGTCGCTCAGCCGCTGACGGACTTCCAGCGCGGCCTCCTTCACTGTTTGCCAGCCGATCCCCTCGTCCGGATCGAGGTCGAAGGTGAGCTGGTCCGGCCGGTCCAAGTCGTCGACCCTGGCACCCCAGGCATGGGCCTCCAGCACGCCGCCCTGCACCAGCGCCACCATGCCGTCCAGGCTCTCTATCGCCAGCACGGTGTCGCCGCCCTCGCCGGGGTTGTCGAGCACCGCCACGGCCTTGTCGATCCCGCGCCAGGGCGCCTTCTGGAAGAAGCACTTGCCGTCCACGCCATCCGGGCAGCGCATCAGCGAGA
>NZ_WUJP01000344.1 GCF_009806515.1 Geminicoccus flavidas
GCGGCCGCGCCACCACATGCGGGGCCAGCCACTTCCACACATCGGCATAATAGTCGGCCAAGCCCTGCTTGGTGATGCCGTCCTCGGGCCAGTAGACCCGGTCGGGATGGGTCAGCCGCACCGCAGGCGCGCCACCCTGCCTGCGCCTTGCCGGCTTCTTCGCCAGCTCCGGCGGAGCCGGTTCAGACGGGGCCGACTCCGCAGCGGCCTGTCCGTCCGGCACCTCGCGCACGATCTCTTCGGCCGGCTTGTCGTCACGCAGGCCGCGGAAGGAGGCGTGGCGCAGCAGCAGGTCGCCGGTCCAGCCGCGGAACTCGACTTCCGCCACCAGTTGGGGCTCGACCCAGCGGACGTCCCGGTCGCTGCGCTCCGGGCTCTTGGTGAACGGCATCCTGGTGGATTTGAGCTGGTGCAGCCGCTCCCAGAGTTCGCGCGCCGTGGCCCGGCTGAAGCCGGTGCCGACC
>NZ_WUJP01000345.1 GCF_009806515.1 Geminicoccus flavidas
CTGCCGGCATGCACCAGCCGGCCGTTCTCGTGATAGGCCAGGACCAGCGAGCCGATCGACTTGGGCGCTGCGGTGGACGGTACCCAGCCGGCGATCACGAACTCTTGCCGGTCCGAGCATTTCGACTTGATCCAGTCGCCGCTGCGGCCGGACCGGTAGGGTGCGTCGCGCCGCTTGGAGACGATCCCCTCCAGGCTGAGCCGGCAGGCATGCTGCAGCACCAGATCGCCCTTCTCCGAGAAATCCTCGCTGAAGCGCAGGGACTGGTCCGCGGCCGGGCGGCCGATCAAGCGCTTCAGCCGCGCCTTGCGCTCCACCAGCGGCAGGCCGCGCAGGTCCCGCCCATCCAGGTGCAGGAGGTCGAACACGTAATAGCGGAACCGGTCGGTGCGGCCGGCCGACAGGTCCTCGCGCAGCGCCACATAGTCCGACGCACCGGCCTCGCTCTCGACCACCACCTCGCCGTCGATCACCAAGCTGTCTGCCGCCAGCGCGGCGATAGCATCGGGGATCGCCTGGCCGAACGTGTCGGTCCAGTCCAGCCCGGTGCGGGTCCAGAGCGTGACCTTGCCGTCGGCGAGCACCGCCTCGATCCGGTAGCCATCGAACTTGATCTCGTGCAGCCAGTGATCGCCCGCGGGCGGGCTCGCCTCCAGCCGCGCTAGGCAGGGCGGCACGAACACCGGCTCGCCGCGCTTTGGCGCTTTTGCCCTCTTTGCCGGTCTCGCCACCGGCTTGGCCGGACCGGCCGGCTTCGCTTCGGCGGCGGGCGCGCCGCTGGCGACGTCGGCGTTGGATCGTCCGCTCAGCACCGAATCCGGCCGTTCCTCCGTGATGTCGGGCGCGTCTTCCGGTCGTGCCGCCGCGTCGTCCTGCTTGATGAGCAGCCAGTTGTCGCGCTTCTCGCCCCGGCGCTTGTGCATGCGCACCAGGTGCCAGCCGCCGGCCAGCTTCTCGCCCTCCAGCATGAAGGTGAGCCGGCCCTTCTTCAGCCCGGCCTCGGGATCGCCCTCCGGCCGCCAGCTGCCCCGGTCCCAGACGATCACCGAGCCGCCGCCATATTCGCCCTTGGGGATGTTGCCCTCGAAGTCGCCATAGTCGAGCGGATGGTCCTCGACCTGCACCGCCAGGCGCTTCTCGCCGGCCAGCAGGCTAGGACCCCGCGTCACCGCCCAGCTCTTGAAGACCCCGTCCAGCTCCAGGCGCAGGTCGTAGTGCAGCCGCCGCGCATCATGCTTCTGGATGACGAAGCGCTGCCCGCCAGCCTTGCCCCGCCTGCCCTTCGGCTCGGCGGTGCGGGTGAAGTCGCGCTTGGCGACATATTCCTCGAGCGCCATGCCGCCCGGGCCTCAGCTCGCCTTGCGGCTGGGCTTGGCAGCGCTCTTGCGCCGGGAGCTGGCAGCAGGCTTGGACTTGGTGCCACGGCCCTTGCGGGCGGGCTTGGCCGGCGCCTCGTCCTCGGCACCCTCGTTCTCGCCCTCCCCCTTATTGTCGTTGGAGGTGCCGAGGCTCTGCCGCAGCGCATCCATCAGGCTCACCACGTTGGGTGGCTTGCGCGCCGGTGCTGGCGTGATCTTCTTGCCCTTGGCCTTGGCCTTCACCAGGGCCTTGAGCGCCTCCTCGTAGCGGTCCTTGAACTGCCGGGGATCGAAGCGGCTCATCTTCGTGTCGATGATGTGGCCGGCCAGATCCAGCATCTCCTTGGACAGATGCGTGTCGGGGATCTCGTCGAAATAGTCCTCCTGCGGCCGGACCTCGTTGGCATAGTGCAGCGTGGTCAGCAGCATGCCCTTGTCGCGCGGCTCCAGCAGCACGATGCGCTCGCGCCGATACAGGACCAGCCGGGCGATCCCGGCCATCTTGCGGCTCCGCATCGCCTCGCGGATCACCGCGAAAGCCTCTTCGCCAACCTCGTCGGTCGGGATCAGGTAGTAGGGGGCATCCACATAGATCTCGTCGACCTGGGAGCGCGGCACGAACTTGTCGATGTCGATCGTGTGCGTGCTTTCCAGCGCTACCGCGTCGTACTCCTCGTCCTCTATCTCGACGAAGCCCTCGCCCTTTAGGTCGTAGCCGCGCACCTGCTCGTCCTGGTCGACCACCTCGCCGGTCTCGGCATCGACGAACTGCCGGCGCACCCGGTGCCCCGTTTCGCGATTATAGGTGTGGAACGAGATCCTGTCGCTGGTCGAGGCCGCGGTGAACAGGGCGACCGGACAGGTCACCAGGGCCAGCTTCAGATAGCCTTTCCACAACGGACGCGGGGACATCGGCGGAACTTCACATGGCCGGGGACGCATCAGGAAAAGCCGGCGAACCGGCAGGTTCCCCAGTTGGCCCTGCGTGGATGAGCCTGGATCGATTTCCTACCTTCTTCTTGCGGGACTGTTGACATTTCTTAATGGATGGGTAGCTTACCATTTCTACCAAAGGGAGAGGCAAATGACCCAGAACAACGGCATCTCGCAGCGTTGGCAGGAATACCGGCCATCGAAGACCGCCTGGTTCTGGTCGTGCGTCGGCAGTTCCGTGGCCACGATCGTCGTCGGCTTCTGGTTCGGCGGCTGGGTCACCGGTGGCACCGCCACCGAGATGGCAGAGGACGCGGCGCACGCCTCGCGCGCCCAACTGGCGGCGGACGTCTGCGTGAGCCGGTTCACCAGCGCGCCCGATTTCGGCGTCCAGCTCGCCACGTTGAAGGACACGAGCTCGTATCAGCGTGACAACCTGATCGAGGATGCCGGCTGGACCACACTCGGCGGCATGGATGAGCCGGTCGAGGATGCCGCTGGCCTGTGCGCGGAGACCCTGGCGGCCATGGAGGTTCCGGCCCAGGCGGTAGGGGCGACCGATGCGCCTGCCACAGAGCCGGCCACCGTCGCCCAGTGATCCGGATGCACTGAGGATCCAAGCAGGTCACCACCATCGTTGGCCATGTACTCGGCGCGAATCCTTCCCGCCAGTTACCGGCGATGGCGGTGACCGGGCCGGAGCCGCAGGAAAGATGGCCCAGCCGCCCACCGCACGACCTGATCCTCCGCCCGGACGCTGACACGGCTCCTAGCGGTTGCCGGAGTGGCGGCGGCGCACCAGTTTCCTCCGTCGCTACCTCGTGCCGCCGCGGCGGCACCAAGCGACAGGAGCCGCGGTTGCCGTCCCAGTTCCAAGGCCTGCCCTATTGCGGTGCTGCTCCGCTGCCCGCGGAGCTCTGGATGCGCTGGAACCTCGATCCCTGGCTCATCCTGGTGCTGCTGCTGGCAGCACTGGCCTATGGCTGGCGCTACGGACGGCAGGCCGGCCCGAACGGGATCCGGCTGTTCGCCACGGGCTGGGCGCTCCTGTTCCTGATCTTCGTGAGCCCACTTTGCGCGCTCACCTCCGCCCTATTCGCCGCCAGGGTCAGCCATCACCTGGTGATGATCGGCGTTGCCGTACCCCTCCTGGTCCTGAGCCTGCCCCGCAGGGCTCCGCTCCTGCCAATAGGTGCTGCGGCGCTGCTCCACGCGCTGACGCTCTGGTTCTGGCACGCGCCGATGCCCTACACGGCAGCACTGGAAAGCGACCTGCTGTTCTGGCTGATGCAGGTCACACTGTTCGGCACGGCGTGGCTGTTCTGGCAGGGCGTGCTGGCGCCCCGCTCGGCGAGCGTCGGCATCCTCCTGGCGCTGCTCGGCACGGTCGTGCAGATGGGCCTGCTGGGCGCCTTGATCACGTTTGCGCCCGAGCCGCTCTACCCGCCGCATTTCCTGGTGACAGCACCGTTCGGCCTGAGCGCGCTGGAGGACCAGCAGCTGGGCGGGCTGATCATGTGGGTGCCCTCGATCCTGCCTTATCTCGCAGCGGCACTGGCGCTGATGGCGCATGCGCTGCGGCACCGGGCCGAGGGCGGCAGCGCGTCGTGGTAACCTGGCTGAAGTTCATCCACATCGTCGGGCTGACGGTCTGGACGGCCGGGCTGAT
>NZ_WUJP01000346.1 GCF_009806515.1 Geminicoccus flavidas
CGCCATGCCTGGCATCTACCTGCAGCGCACCGGCCTGCCGGGCGACCGCCAGCTCTTCCGCCTGCACCGCTTAGCCCTGTTCACCTATGTCGCCGTCACCTGTCCGGCCGCCTTCATCGCGGTCGGCACCGGCACTGCGCTGGTCTTCGCCAACGACGTGTACACGCCCTGGTTCGCGCTCAAGCTCGCGGCGGTGGGCGGGATGGTGCTCCTGCACATGTACACGGGCTACCTCCTGCCCCGCCTGTTCGAGCGTGACGCCAGCCTCGCGCGCTGGCGCGGGATCGTGGTGCTCTTCGGCATCCTCGCCATGATCGGCGCCATCCTCTGGCTGGTCCTGGCCAAGCCCAGCCTGACGTTCGGCGGCCTGCCGGACTGGCTCACCGAGCCCGGCGGGCTTCAGTCGCGGTTTGATATCCGCATCCCGATCCCATGATCGAACACCAGCTTGCCGCCATGCCAGCCGGCCACGCCCACGAACAGGCTGGCCAGGAGCGACAGGAACAGGCCGACCGGCAGGACCGCCCCCTCGTTGTCGCCGACCCGCACCCCCCAGTTGGTCCCGGCAATCGCGAGCAGCGTCATCGCCGCCACGGCATGGCTCCAGCTCGCCGACCGGGACCTGATGCCCTTGACCAGCAGGAGCTCGGCCGTGCCCGAGATCCCCGCGACGACGCCCATGGCAAACGCGAAGAAGCTCGACCACAGGGCTGCCCGTGCCCAGAACGGGTCGCCCGACCACCAGAAGAACAGATCGGCGCCGAGCGTCGAGATCACCAGGGCGATCGGAAAGGAGACGGTCATCGCATGGATCGGGTGACCCGCGACATGAACCTGCGAGCTGACGTCGTGCTGCTCGATCTCAGCCACGACCGGGTTGTCGAAATCGGCTTCCTTCATGGCGCGCGGCTCATCCGTCGGCTGGCGGGGGCGGTTGCCTGCTTAACTGTGCCGCTGGTGGCCGGTTGCACAGGGCCTCTGTCCACGCTGGACCCGGCAGGTCCCGCCGCCGCCGCGGTGGCGCGGCTGTGGTGGGCCATGCTGGCGGGTGCCGGGCTGATCTTCGCCCTGGTGATGATCTGCCTGCTGCTGGCCTATCGCCGCCGCACGCGGGCGCGCGGCTCGGTGGGCACCTGGGTGGTGGGCCTGGGCTTGGTGTTCCCGACCACGACCCTCACCCTCCTGCTGGGCTACGCGGTCCTCACCGGCGAGCGGCTGCTGCCCCATCCGGGCGAGGAGGTCCTGCGCCTGGACGGCACCGCGCGCCAGTGGACCTGGAGCTTCCACTATCCGGACGGCGGTCCGGCCATTCCCGACGGCGGCCCGCTGGTCATCCCGGTCGGGCGGCCGGTCGACATCCACGTCACCAGCGAGGACGTCATCCATTCCTTCTGGATTCCCAGGCTCGGCGGCAAGATCGACGCCCTGCCTGGCCATGTGAACGTGATCCGCCTTCAGGCCAGCGAGCCCGGCCGGTTCGGCGCGCAATGCGCCGAGTTCTGCGGCCTGGGCCATACCCAGATGTTCTTCTGGGTGGATGCCGTACCGGAGGAGAATTTCCGGCAGCGCACGGAGGCTTGGCGATGAACGAGCCGAACAGGCCTGCCTCGCCCGTCGAGCTGCACCACGAGCTGACCCGGATCTGGGGTGCCCATCCGGGCTTCGGCCAGCTGGCCGCCGTCAACCACACGACGCTGGGCCGTCGCTTCATCGTCACCGCCTTCCTGTTCTTCGCGGTAGGCGGGATCCTAGCGATGCTGGTGCGCGCCCAGATCGCGACCTCGCACAGCGCCTTCGTCGGGCCGGAGATCTACAACCAGATCTTCACCATGCATGGCACGGTGATGATGTTCCTGTTCGCGATCCCGATGTTCGAGGGCTTCGCGATCTATCTTTTGCCCAAGATGCTGGGCACCCGCGACCTGGCCTTCCCACGCGCCGGTGCCTACGGCTACTGGTGCTACCTGTTCGGCGGCTCGATCCTGCTGCTGGCGCTGGCCATGGGTGCGGCACCGGATGCCGGCTGGTTCATGTACACCCCGCTCAGCTCTAAGCCGTTCAGCCCCGGCATCAACGCCGATGTCTGGCTGATCGGCATCACCTTCGTCGAGATCTCGGCGCTCAGCGCCGCGGTCGAGGTGCTGGTCAGCATCCTCCTGGTCCGTGCCCCCGGCATGTCGCTCGACCGGATGCCGATCTTCGCCTGGTACATGCTGGTGGTGGCGGTGATGATCCTGGTGGGCTTCCCGCCGCTGATCCTGGGCAGCATCCTGCTGGAAGTCGAACGCGCCTTCGGCTGGGCGCTGTTTGATCCCGCCCGCGGCGGCGATTCCCTGCTCTGGCAGCACCTGTTCTGGATCTTCGGCCATCCGGAAGTCTACATCATCTTCCTGCCAGCGGCCGGGATGGTCTCGACCATCATCCCGGTCATGGCCGGGCGCGAGCTCCTGGGTTATCGCTGGGTGGTGCTAGCCGCAATCTCCGTGGGCTTCTTGAGCTTCGGGCTCTGGGTCCACCACATGTTCGCGGTGGGCATCCCGCATCTGGCGCTGGCCTTCTTCTCAGCGGCCAGCATGCTTGTGGCGATCCCCACCGGCGTGCAGATCTTCGCTTGGCTCGGCACGCTGATGAGCGGACGGCCGCGCTTCAACGTGCCGATGCTGTTCCTGTGCGGCTTCTTCTTCATCTTCGTGCTGGGCGGGCTCACCGGCGTGATGGTGGCGGTGGTGCCGTTCGATCTGCAGGTCCACGACACTCATTTCGTGGTCGCTCATCTCCACTACGTGCTGGTCGGCGGCTTCGTCTTCCCGATCATGGCGGCAGCCTATTACTGGCTGCCGCACCTGACCGGCCGGCAGCCGATGTTCCAGCTCGGCCACGCCGTGTTCTGGCTGGTGTTCATCGGCTTCAACCTGACCTTCTTCCTGATGCATCTCACCGGCCTGCTCGGCATGCCCCGGCGGATCTGGACCTATCCCGAAAGCTACGGCTGGGACTGGCTGAACCTCCTGTCCTCGATCGGCGGCTTCGTCATGACGATCGGCTTCGCCCTGTTCGTCCTGGACATCGTGCTTCAGATGCGGTTCGGGCCGAAGACGGGGCGCAACCCCTGGGGAGCCGATACGCTGGAATGGGCGACGCCGGTGCCGCCCACCGACTACGGCTTCGCCTCCATTCCGATCGTCACCAGCCATCGCCAGCTGGCGGAGGACCCCGACCTGCCGCGCAAACTCGCCGCGGGCGAAGGGCTCTTGGGCTTTGCCCGGCGCAACTGGCTGGAAACCATCGCCGTCGACATGATCACCGGCGCGCCGCGCCAGATCCTGCTCCTGCCCGGCCGGACCTTCCTCCCGCTCGGGACGGCACTCGCGACCGGCCTGTTCTTCGTGTCGCTACTCCTCCAGGTCTATCCGCTGGCGATCGCGGGCATCGTGCTCACCATCGCGGTCTTCTGGCTCTGGACCAGGCACCCGGCACGCACCGCCGATCTCGGGCCCTTGCCGGTTGGCGACGGCACGATGCTGCCGGTTCATACCGAGAGCGGCCACGCACCCAGCTGGTGGGCGGTCGTGTTCCTCCTGCTGGCCGATGCCGCGCTGTTCGGCTCACTCCTGTTCGGGCTGATCTTCCTCTGGGTAGTGGCGCCGGGCTGGCCGCCCCCGGAAGTCCTTTTCAACAGCACCGCCTTCGCCCTGATCGCTATGGCCTGCCTTGCGGGTGCGGCCGGCCTCGGGCGGCTCGCTCTGCGTGCGGCACGCCGGGGTGCGGTCGGCTGGGCACTGGTCTGGAACCGCTTCCTCGCCGCCGCCCATGCGGCGACGCTCCTCCTGCTGGCGGCGATCCTGACGACCGCACCCGACCCCACCGCGCATGCCTATGCCGGCGTGACCGCCGCGATCCTCGTCTATATCCTGGTCCATGCGGCGGTCGGCCTGATCCTGGCCCTGCATGTCTGGCAGGCCTGCCGGCGCGGCCATGTCTCGGCGGCGCGCAGCCTGGACCTGATGATCGGCCGGCTGTGGCACGACTATACGGCGGTCGCCGGCGTGATCGGCCTCGGCACTATCCTGGGCGTCGCTGCAGCGATCGGCCAGCCGGGAGCCGGGTGATGACGCTCGCCATCCGCCCCGCCTTCCTGCTGGTGATCGCCCTTGGCTACACGCTCTGGGGTGGCGCCCTGGTGGTGCTCTACGGGGTCCTGTCGCTCGGCTGTGTGTTCGGCTGGGAAGAGGTGATGCTGGGCCCGCTCACCCTGCAGCGCGGCCTGCTCCTGCTGCTCTGGCTCTTGAGCGTGCTGGTGATCGCCCTGCTCTCCTGGCAGACCTGCGCTTGGCTGCAGGCGGCCAGGGCCGGTCGCCCAACACCCCTGGCGCGGTTCACGCTCTGGCTGGCCGCCGCCTGCAGCATCGCCGCGGCAGGTGCCACCCTGTTCATGGGGCTGCCGATCCTGGGCGCCTCCGCCTGCATCTGAGCGTCCACCGCTCAAGGTCGGCGCGGCACCACCAGCTTCGCCACCAGGATCTGCACGACCTCATCCTGCTGGTTGCGGGTCTCGCTGCGCAGCGTGACCATGCCGCGGTCGGGCCGCGAGCGCGACGGCCGAATCTCGATCACCTCGCTGGTCACGGTAAGCAGGTCGCCCGGCCGGGTCGGCCTGGGCCAGGCGACCTCTGCCCCAGCACCGATCAGCCCGCCCGCCAGCGGTGCCCCGCCCTCCACCAGCAATCGCATGGTCACCGCGGCGGTATGCCAGCCGCTGGCCGCAAGCCCGCCGAACAAGCTGTCCTTGGCCGCCGCCTCGTCCAGATGGAAAGGCTGCGGGTCGAAGTCCTGGGCGAACGCCTTGATGTCCTGGGTCTCGATCCGCCTGGTGCCGCTCACGAAGCGCTGGCCCACCGCTAGGTCGTCGAGAAACCACTCCGCCATCATGCCGCTCCCTCCTGCATCACCGTCTTCTAGTCACTTGCATTATGAAAGTCACTCCGTTACGATGCCGACCATGCAGCGCAAGAGCCTCGCCACCATGGCCTGTCCGGTCGCCCAGAGCCTGGAACGGGTGGGCGAGTGGTGGAGCATGTTGATCATGCGCGACGCGCTTGGTGGCATCACCCGGTTCGACGCCTTGCAGAAGAGCCTAGGCATCGCGCCGAACATGCTGACCCGTCGCCTGAACGGCCTGATCGAGGCCGGGCTGCTGGAGAAGCGCCGCTACCAGGACAACCCGCCCCGCTACGAGTACCTGCCGACCGCCTGCGGCCAGGACTTCCGCCCGGTGCTGCTGGCGCTACTGGACTGGGGCAACCGCCACTTCGCCGAAGACGGCCGCCGCGCGGTAATCCGCGACCGGATCACCGGCGAGATCGCTGAGCCATTGATGATCGATCGCCACTCCGGCCGGCCGCTGACCGACCCTGCCTTCGAGCGCGTCTACCTGAACGAACCCAGGCAGGACTGAGCCGCCCGCCTCCATCCGGAGCCTCCGCCATGCCGCCCGTCCAGGCGCGCCGCCTCCACCTCCTCCTGGCGCTCGCCAACGCCATGGTCGGCATCGCCGCCTTCATGGTGATCGGCATGCTGCCGGAGATCGGCGCGTCCTATGCCGTCCCCCATTGGCAGGCCGGCTGGCTGATGACGGTCTACGCCCTGGTCTATGCCCTGACCTCGCCGCTCCTGGTCGCCGCCACCGGCCGGGTGGCGCGCCGCGACGTGCTGAGCCTGGGCCTGGGCCTCCTGGGGCTGGGCGCCCTCCTCAGCGCGCTGGCCCCGAGCTTCCCCCTGATCCTGGCGGCGCGCTCGCTGATGGCGGTGGGTGCGGGCCTGATCACCCCGGTCACCACCGCGATCGCGGTCGCCACCGTCCTGCCCGAGCAGCGGGGCCGGGCACTGGCGACCGTGTTCGGCGGCTTCACGATCGCCCAGACCTTCGGCGTGCCAGCAGGCGTGTGGCTGAGCTACCAGTTCGGCTGGCGGACGACGTTCGGCATCGTGTCCGTGCTGACGCTCTTCGCGATCCTGGTGCTGCGGCGGCTGGTGCCGCGCCAGGTCACGGTCCAGCCGGCCTCGCTCGCCATCCTGGGAGGCGTGCTCGCCACACCGGTCCTGCTCCTTGCCGTGCTGTTCACCGTGTTCAGCATGGCTGCAGCGTTCACCTTCTACACCTATCTGGCCCCGTTTCTGGTGGAGCGCCACGGGCTGGGGCAGACGGGGATCACCGTCATGCTGGTGATCTTCGGCCTGGGCGGTGTCACCGGCAACCATCTGGGCGGGGTGCTCACCGACCGGCTGGGCGCCACGCGCAGCCTGGTCGGGCTCGGCATGGTGACGGCGGTCGCCCTGCCGGTCCTCACCCTCCTTGATCTGCCGCTGCCGGCCATGGCTGGGATGGTGCTGGTCTGGAGCATCGCCGGCTGGTCGGCCAACGTCGCCCAGCAGGCCCGGCTCGCCGGCCTCGACCCCAGGCGTGCCCCGGTGCTGCTCGCGCTGAACGCGTCGACGATCTATGTCGGCAGCTCGGCGGGCGCCGCGTTCGGCAGCCAGGTGATCAGCCATGCCGGCTACGACCTGCTGGGCCCGGCCGGCGCCGCCCTCGTGCTCCTGGCCCTTGCCACCCTGCCGGTCGTGGCGGCGCTGCGGCGCGACCGCCCGCTGCCCTGCCCCACGCCTGGCCTCGGCCGGAGCTGATCCTTTCGCAACCGGCCGCCCCCGCTTTCCGGGGCAGGCCCGATCGGAGCGACCCATGACCCGAAAGCTGCGCCTTGGCGCCTTCATGCGGCCGATCAGCATCCACACCGCCGCCTGGCGCTATCCCGGCGCCAATCCCGCCGCCAATTTCGACCTCGAGGCCATCGTCGGCTATGCCCGCACGCTGGAGCGCGGCCGGTTCGACGCCTTCTTCATGGCCGACCATCTGGCAGTGCTGAACATGCCGATGGAGGCGCTGAAACGCAGCGCCACCGTCACCTCGTTTGAGCCCTTCACCCTGCTCTCGGCGCTGGCGATGGTGACCGAGCGCCTGGGCCTGATCGCGACCGCCTCCACCACCTACAACGAGCCGTTCCACGTCGCCCGCCGCTTCGCCTCGCTCGACCATATCAGCAAGGGCCGGGCCGGCTGGAACCTCGTCACCTCCGGCAACCCTCACGAGGCGATGAATTTCGGCCGGGACGAGCATGTCGAGCATGCCACCCGCTACCAGCGTGCCCGCGAGTTCTACGACGTGGTCACCGGCCTGTGGGACAGCTTTGCCGATGACGCCTTTCTGCGCGATGTCGAGAACGGTGTCTTCTTTGATCCGGCCAAGCTCCACGTCCTGAACCATGCGGGTGAGCACCTGAAGGTCCGCGGGCCCCTCAACATCGCGCGGCCGGTCCAGGGCTGGCCGGTGGTGGTCCAGGCCGGCGCCTCGGAGGCCGGCCGCCAGCTCGCCGCCGAGACTGCCGAGGTGGTGTTCGGCAGCGCCAACAACCTGGCGGACGGCCAGCGCTTCTATGCTGACGTGAAGGGCCGGATGCGGGCGATCGGCCGCGACCCGGACCACCTAAAGATCCTGCCCGGCGCCTTCATCGTGGTGGGCGACACGGTGGCGGCGGCCAAGGCCAAGAAGCGCCACCTGGATTCGCTGGTGAACCCGGCCAGCGGCATCGCCTCGCTCTCGGTCCAGCTCGGCACCGATGCGTCGAAGTTCGACCTGGACGGCCCGCTGCCGCCGATCCCGGAGACCAATGCCAGCAAGAGTGCCCGGCAGAAGCTGATCGACCTCGCCGAGCGCGAGAAGATGACGGTGCGTGAGCTCGCCCAGTATGTCGGTGGCGCCTACGGCACGCTGGAGCTGATCGGCACGCCGAAGACCATTGCCGATCAGATGGAGGAATGGCTCACGACCGAGGCCTGCGACGGCTTCAACGTGATGTTCCCCTACCTGCCCGGCGGCCTGGACGAGGTAGTCGACTTCGTGGTGCCGGAGCTGCAGCGCCGCGGCCTGTTCCGCACCGAGTACGAGGGCCGGACCCTGCGCGAGAACCTGGGCCTCCCGCGCCCGAAGAACCGCTTCTTCGAGAAGGTGTCCGCCTGAGCGGCCGGGCGCAGGTTTTCTTACATCCCAAAGCGCGGGTTTAGGGAGATCGTGGCTTGCGGCGAGCCTCTCCCAGCGGGCATCAATCCCGCGGCACCATGGGGGAGAAGCGCCGTTGGCCGTGCGCAAGAGGTCTTCCGAGACCACCGTCGAAGCCGTTCTGTCCGATGCCGGCGTCGGGCCGTTCCAGTACCGACTGCTCGGCGTGTTCGGCCTGGTCTGGACCGCGGACGCCATGCAGGTCCTGGCGGTGGGCTTCACCGCCCCCTCGATCGCCGCGACCTTCGGCCTGGGGCTCCCTGAGGCCCTGCAGACCGGCACCGTCTTCTTCTTCGGCATGCTTATCGGGGCCGCCCTGTTCGGCCGCCTGGCCGACCGCTATGGCCGCCGCCGGATCCTGCTTGGCACGGTGGCGCTGGATGCGGTGTTCGGCCTGCTTTCGGTGTTCGCGCCGAACTTCGAGATCCTGCTGGTGCTCCGCTTCGTCACCGGCCTGGCGGTGGGCGGCACGCTGCCGGTCGATTATGCGATGATGGCCGAGTTCCTCCCAGCCCGGCAGCGCGGCCGCTGGCTGGTTGCCCTGGAAGGCTTCTGGGCGGTGGGCACGCTGGTCGTGGCCATCACCGCCTGGGTGGCCAGCTCGGCCGGGGTCGCCGACACTTGGCGCTGGATCTTCGCGGTCACCGCGGCACCGGCCGTGGCCGGCATCTTCCTGCGCTTCTGGGTGCCGGAATCGCCGCTCTATCTGCTCAAGAGCAACCGGCCCGAGGAAGCACGCAGCGTGCTCAACCGCGTGCTGACCGGCAACGGCCGCCCCGCCACCCAGATGCGAATCACCGCCGGGCCGACCGCGCCGGCACGCGACGCGGGCGGCATCCTGACCGGTCCGCTCATGCGCCGCACCCTGCTGATCCTGACCGTCTGGCTGCTGGTCTCGGCCAGCTATTACGGCGTGTTCGTCTGGCTGCCGGGGCGGCTGGCCGGCGAGGGCTTCGGCTTCGTGCGCGGCTATGGCTTCCTGGTGCTGGTGGCCCTCGCCCAGATCCCTGGCTACGCGCTGGCCGCCTGGGGCGTGGAGCGGCTGGGCCGCCGTCCTACCCTGATCGCCTTCCTGGGCCTGAGCGCGCTCGGCTGCTTCCTGTTCACGGTAGCGACCACGGCGGGCCTGATCGCCACCTCGATCCTGCTGATGAGCTTCGCCCTGCTTGGCACCTGGGGCGCCCTCTACGCCTTCACGCCTGAGCTCTACCCCACCCGCTCGCGCGCGACCGGCATGGGGGCCGCCGGTGCGGTGGCGCGCTTTGGCGGGCTGCTGGCGCCGACCGTCATGGCGCCGGTGATGGCGCTGGGCTTCAACGTCGCGATCGGCCTGTTCGCCGGCCTGCTCGTGTTGGCGATGCTCGCCACCGCCATGATCGACGTGGAAACCCGCAGCGTGCCGCTCGATTGAGCGGCACGGAGTGAGGGAGTGCCGTGCCGCTCGACCGTGCGGCACGACGCGAATGGATGCCGTCAGATCGTGAGCGTGCCGGCCTTGGCCGCGGC
>NZ_WUJP01001058.1 GCF_009806515.1 Geminicoccus flavidas
ATGAAGGTCTGCGCCGCCATCCACCATGATCCGTCCGCAGGCGGATCATCCATCGCCGCAGGCGTTCAGATCAGCCGACCTGACCGGGGCCCGAACTCCGCCGGCAGGCTGCGCCACTGAGCACCGTTCGGGCAGCGCCAGATGACCGCCAGGGTGGTCCGGCGCAGGTCATGGTGCTGCGTCTTGTGGTGCGGGCGGCAGGCCTCGATCAACGGCGCCAGCACCGCCCACTGCCCATCCGTCAGCACCCCCGTCATTCGCCATCCCATCCGTTGCTCATGCCGCAGATGGAGAGAATGATCAGGAACTAACAGGCCTCAGGCCAAGGCCATGACCGGCTGATGTTCAACCGCCCGCTACCGCGTCGAGCCTTAACCACTGAAGGCCGATGCCAAGCTGGCGCGCGTCCATGGACAGACCGAGCGAAAGCGGCGATGTCGCGTTCGGCATACGGAAGACGATGGACAGAGGTTCCTGCAGTCTTGCCACCTCGGCTGGAATCGTCGCCGTGCGCTCGCCACGCGCGTCTGCGAGAGTGAATTCCCACCTCGTGACGAAGCGTCCGTTCACCAGGATCTCGATCTCCTGGCGGGGCAGCTCCTTCGCCACGAAGCTCCATGCCTGGGCCTGCAGCTGCAGGGGAGCGTTTGTCTCAAGTTGAACCGGCAAGATTAGTTCCGCCTCCGGTGCATTGGAAAAGGTGCCATCGAGGTCCGGGATCGACCAGCCGCTGGCGCGATAGGGTCGGCTCGTGTCGTGGTCGGGGGAGAAGTCGAGAAGCTGTCCGAGCAGGTAGGGCGGGACCTCGGCAGGCGTGGCCAGGCCAAGACCCAGCGATTCGGACCGGACGATGCACTTGTCGGCGCAGGCAGAGCTCGCGATCAGCACGTAGCTCTGGCCGGGTGTTGATCTCGTGCAGACGCGTTCCGGTGTGAACATCACCGTCAGATGGGGAGCTTCGACACAGGCGCGGATGTCCGCACGTTCGAGATCGAGCAGCAGGCCGGTCACGAACACCCAGTGCTGGTGGTCCTCGAACTTGATCCGGACAGCGTCGCCTGCCCGGGCACGCAGATCCTTCACGACGCCATCCGACAGTTCGCGAATCCCGGCGACGTGCTGATTTGGGGTAGTGAAGGCCCCTTGGAACGCCAAACCGATGCCGAACACCGCGACGACGATGCCAACGGACTGGGACGCCCAGCGCATCGCCACCTTGATCCCGGCAGCAACGGCAATGGCGACAACGGCCAGTGGCGCACCGAGGTAGAATTCTGCAATGAATGGGTAGAGCGGACCCGGGGCCCGCCACGCATAGAGAGCCAGCAGCAACGTCATCAAAGCCGTCACAGCGACCACGTAGAGCACGACAGCTCGAGCTTCCCTGTGCCGGAACATGACCGCGCTACCGATCACCGCTGCGGCCCAAAGGATCGGCGAGACCGTGCTTACCGCCAGTTCAGAATAGGCAGGTAGGGCAGGCTTCCAGAACTGCAGAACGAACGCGGCAACCTCGCTCGCAGAAGCTCCGTTCGCGGGCGTGATCGCTCGGGTGACGTTCCAGAGCATGACGAGGTTGCCTGGCGGATTGATCACCATGTCCAAGAGCAGAGGCGCAACGAATAATGCGATGATCCCCGCCGAGATTGCGAACGGGGCGGCAGGAAGCCCTGCTTGCCGAGGGTCGCGCCGGCGGTACTGGATGGAGCCGCATGCCAGTGCCAGCAGCCACGGCAGGCCAACAAATGGAACCAGCGGCCAATAGCCATGCACGAGAGCACCACCGCACAGGCTCGCGGCCGGCAGCATCCAGAGCCGTCCCTGCGCCGTGCCAGCCAGCAGCAGGATGAAGGCCAGGAAAGGCGCAACCAGCTGAAAAGGTATCCAGGGGTGAGCGAGGATGCCGACACCATTGTCCTGGACCAGCAGGACCAGAACGGTGGTAGCGGCGACAATGACGGCAGTACCCCGCCTGGTGTCCAAAAGCGCAGCTACGGTAGTCGCCGCAATCCCCACAAAAATCGAGTTGATGGCGATGATCGCCAGCAGATGGGCGCTGTATGGGCTAGGGAATGCATGCCCGCTGAGAACCTCGGCAAGGTAGCGAAGATAAAGAAAGAATGGTCCTGGGTGGTTGAAGCCGAATCGCGAGTAGTGGCCGATGAGCAGCCAATCATGCTGTGCTCGTTCAATCAGCAGCATGTCGGCGGCGACATCGCTATGGGGAGCTGTATCCGATACGAGATAAATCAAATTATGCCATAATATGAGGAAAAATACAGATAATGACAACAGCAGACACAGAGAAATGTGCAAGACAACTGATTCGACGAAGCTTGAGCCAGTAGCTGCGAAATGATACTGTCGGTTCTTTGTCAATTTTATGGAAACTGCCACCAGTTAACCTCCGCACAGACAAGATGGCTCGCTGCTCAGCAGAACCATCCTACCCGACTGGGATCAGTGGGCATAGGTCTCCACCCCAGAAAGTCCTAGCACATCTTCAATAATTGGCGATTTTTAAAATAGCACCATAGCCGTCCATGAGCGGCGACCTGAACTGATGGTCACTTCAGGAGCATACGTTCGTCATTTTGATGATCGAGATCGATGACAGCCGGTGGAAAGCTATCGCTGGTCAAGCAGCGACAAAGCCGGCACTGGCCTCAGCCGGCTTTTGGATCAGGAAGGTGTTGGAGACCCAGATCTGTGGCGCGCCGGTCATGTTGTCAGGCTGGACCTCGATGAGGCGCAGGTCGTTGCGGGCGGCAAGCTCGAAGATCACGCGTTGTGGCACGCAGTGCATCTCCATGGTCTTTCTCCGCTGCACGTCGTCGCGGTACTCCTTCTCGATGAAGGAGTAGTCCGCGCCATAGGTCGGCACCTGGAAGTACAGGATCCCGCCGGGCTTCAGCCCTTCGAACGCGGCCTTGAGGATGTCGACGATGATCGGTGGCGGGTTGTGCTGAAGCACGATGATCGAGAAGAACAGATCGACTCCTTGAAGATGCTTCAGATCGTCAGGCCCCCGCACAAGAACGAAATCCACGTTAGTGACGCCTCGTTCCTTGAGCGCCTTGTGAGCTGCATCGATGTGATTCTGCGAGATGTCGAATGCCACGACCCGGCGAAAGCGGCGCGCAAGCCACAGGGTGCATCGTCCCACGCCACAGCCGTACTCGGCGCACACCGTTTCGAGGTCGATCTCGAGCCCGTTCCTTTCGAACCAAGTCTCGAGCCGCCGAAGCCCGTTCTCGCCGCTCTTGTAGAACTCCTCCAGGACATCGGCACGAACCATATTGTGCGCCCGCCAGCGCTCGTCCGTCAGGACCGACCAATACGGGTCGCTCACCCCGTACTCGGACCATACCTCCGCGACGTGCCGCCAAAGGTCGGCATGTCGGCCTCCGGCGTCGTCGAGGTCGATGCGCAGCGGGCCGCTCGCGTCCAGCGGGAAGCGGTCGACATAGTCGTAGACCTTCGCCGCGAACTCCTTCGAGTGCAGAAAGCTCCTCATGACGTCATCGAGAGACGCGCCATTCCTCAGCGACTGGCTGTGATCCTTCAGCCCCTTCCGGTCGGGGTGCCGCCTCAGGGCGACCTCGTAGAGACTAGCGACCACCCTCTCGGGACTGAAGCTCGGCTCGCCCGTCAGCTGGCCCGAGATCATCCCACCCGTTGCAGAAGCCGGCCTGCCCCGGTTCGGCAGAAGATCAACTGATCTGGAGAATGAACGCCGGAGGAGGTTGATCCATGGCCGCTTGCTCAACTCTGTCCCCTTGTACAAGGCTGGATCCAGCGCTTGGGCTGCGCCAGTGCCGCCTGATAGACCGCTGCCAGCTTCCTGGCGCTGGATGACCAATCGAACAGCGCACTGCGCGCGGTGGCGGCGGCGGACATCCGTTCCCGCTTCGTCCGGTCGCGCGCCAGCATCAACATGGCTGCCGTCCACGCCTCGGTAGCCTCCGGATCGAGCAGGAGAGCGGCGTCGCCACCCACTTCCGGCAGCGAACTGCTGTTCGACGAGATCGTGGGTGCGCCGAACTGCATCCCCTCGAGAATCGGCAGCCCGAAACCCTCGAAGAGCGACGGATAGAGATTGGCGTAACAGTTGCGGTAGAGCCAGGCCAGGTTCTCGTCCGGCACATATCCCGTGCAGATCACGTTCGATGCGATGCCCAACCTGTCGAGCTGATTGTTGAAGTCATTCATGAGCCAGCCTTCCCCCCCGGCGAAGACCAGCGGCATGCCGGGCCCGCCCGCCCGGAGGTAGGCGGCATAGGCTTCAGCCAGCCGGATCTGGTTCTTGCGCGGCTCGATCGTGCCGACGGACAGCCAGAATGACCCGGGCTCCACATGCGCCATGGACTTCGGCGCCACGCCGGCGCCGAGCGGCTCACGGAACCGGGAACAGGGATGAACCACGGCGACACGATGTTTAGGAAAGAAGGGAAACATCTCCAGGAAATGGCGCCTGGATGCGTCGGATACTGAAATGATCCAGTCAGCATAGGCCGCGGCGCGGACGACGCCGTCGAAGCATCCGACGCGATTGGCTTCCGTGGTCCAGCCGGGCTGGATGGTGAACCCCAAATCGTGCAGCGTGTAGACGACGCGGCTATGCTGGACTTGGGTGGGGCACCAGAAATTGTTCGCGTGAATGATGTCTGGATGATGCAATGCCTGTTCGAGCTGTGCCGCGTTCCAGAAAGCAGCGGCACTCTCACGCGTGAGGAAGTGCGGGCCATAATGCACGGCGCGACCCGGATAAGGATTCCGCGCAGGAATCTTGGCGTCGAAATAGAAGTCGCCGAAACTGGGATAGAATGCGTAGCTGTGCTCGGGCGCAACGTCCACCAGCGCGTGGGCCATGGCATCCGCAAAATAGCCACAACCGGCTTTCCCTGCGCCGGTCTGGCTGACATCGAACCCGATATGCATCGCTTGCCTTGACGCTTATCTAATGCTCAGCGTTTGAGGATCCAGTTCCTCGTCACCTGCCACATGTCGTTAGATATTCCATGGTTCCACCACATCGCTGCCAGCAGCGATCTTGCCCCGACTTCCCAGATAAAGCGTCTGGGGTGCTTCGACCGGTCGACCCGTGCCTCGACGACAGCGTGGGCATAGTTGTACAGCCAAGCATCCTGCACCCTTCCCAGAAGTCGCCGCTGCATATCGTTGATCTCTGCATGAACCTCCACGCGGGATCCGAGGGTCTTGTTCTCGGCGTACAGCCGTGAGCCGGACAGCTTCTCCTCCAGGTAGCAGAACCTTGCTCCCATCGCCGCGATACGAAGCCAGTACTCGTAATCCATGCAGTAGGTCAGGCGCTCGTCGAGCATGCCGTAACGTTCGACGACCCGACGACGGAAGAACACGGCGGGTTGGCAGAGGAAGCAGGTATCCCGGAGGCGGTCGAAATCCCAGGGCTCGGTTGGGTAAGGCTCAAAGGCTCGATCCTGCACATCGATATGGTCGGCTAAGCCGTACACGACGTCGATGTCCGGGTTCTCGTCCAGGACGCGGAGCACCTTCCTGACGGCACCGGGATAGTAGATGTCATCCGAGTTCAGCCAGCCGATGATGGATCCTTTGGTCGCGTGCAGCCCCTTGTTCACGGCGTGAGTCTGGCCACG
>NZ_WUJP01001059.1 GCF_009806515.1 Geminicoccus flavidas
ATCCTTCTCGCTCACCCAGAACAGCCGATGATCATAGCGCTTGAGGATGTCGACCGTGCCGTCGGTGCTGGCTCCGTCGAACACGACATGTTCCAGTCCGGGGACATCCTGCTCGATCACGCTCTCCAGTGTCCGTTCGATGAAGCGAACTTGGTTGTAGGACGGCGTAACGATGCTGACCGTCACTCGTGAGCCTCCGGGAACAGCCGCAGGCGGTTACTGTCGCAGCGGATGAGCTCGCAGCGCTCGACGATGATCGAAAGCTCCCTGTGATCGGGGCTGGATCCGAGCCGTGCCGGCACAAAGGACGGAGCTACCCGGATCCTCGCGACTCCACCGGCGCTAGGCAGGTCGAACTGGAGCGTGCGGCGTTCGCTCCGTTGGAGTGGCTGCGTCTTGATCGTCGTGCCGTCGGCGAAGACGGCCCAGACCAGGACCGCGGCATGGGGAAGCCACTCCGGGGCGAGGACGTCGATCTCGATGGCTCCCGCATCATCGTCATGCGCAAGCTCGAGCAGGATCTCGGCGCCGGCCCAGCCGTCAGGGTGAACGCCCGAAAGACGACGACGTCCGCCGAATGTGTCCAGCGCAAAGCCGAACAGGGCCCAGTACTCGCGCGCCATCGCCGCTGAGTCGGCGAACTGTTCCGCCCGCTGCTTGCCAGCCGTTCTGCAGGCTTCCCGCGCGGCCTCATCCGTGACCAGCCGCATGATCGCGCCGGCGACCTCATCCGGAACACGCGGATCGAACAACATCGCCGCACCGCACGCGACCTCTGGCAGCGAGGTGACATTGCTGCAGGCAACGGGCACACCGAGGGCCATCGCCTCGACCACCGGCAGGCCAAAGCCCTCGAAGAGCGAAGGAAAGATCAGGCCGCGGGCAGCGCTGACGAGCGCGGCGAACTCGGCATCCGCGAGATGTCCGGGGAAGATGACCTTCTCGCCCAGCTGCATTCGTTCCGCCAGGTTCATCACATGATCCCGCCGGGGATCTGGCGCTCCCGTACAGACCAGGCGGACGTGATCCGGCAGCCCGCGATGGCGAGCCATGGCGAAGGCTGTTAGCAGCATTTCGTGATTCTTGTGCCGCCAGAAGTTGGCCGGGTAAACCAAATACTGGTCGGGCTCGAGGTCGAGCATCGTAAAGACCTTGTCCCGATCGGCGCTCGACCACTTGTTCTCGAGCCGGCGCGCCATCCGGTGATGGATCGTCCGAACGCGGTTCGGGTCAGGCAGGCCATGCGCAAGCACAGCCTCGCGCACATGATTGGAAATGGCCGCGATCGCGCTCGAGAAACGAAAGGAGTTCCGGATCGCCAGGTCCCTGTTGGCTGAATCTTCGGCAGAAAAGAATTGAGGATACACCATGTACTGGATGTCATGGATCGTCGTTACAGTCGGCACACCCGGCTCGTAGAACACCGGTGCCGTAAACGGACAGAACAGCAAGTCTGCCTTGGTATCTGCAACTGGCGGCCGAACGAAGGTTCTTTTGATCAGGTGCGCCGCGACGTGCGACATGACGATCGCCAGCTTTCTAGGAAAGCGCCGGAATATGGCAGCGCGCAGGCTATACAATAACCTGCCCACGCCTCGCTCGCGCTCGATCGCTCCGATACCCGGCACCAGGACACGATGGACATTGGGCGCATCCAGATGAGAGAGTTCGTCATGCGCTGCCCGCTGCGTCATCAGGATGAAGCGTGTGTCTGGCGCCAGCTTCGCCAGCTCTCTAACCAGTTCGATCGCGAATATTTTCGCGCCGCCATTCTCTGCCCCGGGCAGAATTGGGGTCAAATCTACCGCAACCGTCTTCAGGCTGCGCATTTCGACCCTCTCATAAAAAAATCATCCATGATTAATGTTAAAATAAATTCTGCCAAGCTCTGAAGCAGATTTCTAGCAAAAAATAGAACTGTTTTTCACAAGATATTCGGAGTGTTTTCTACCATTGCACCCCAGCTTCGAGCAGAATGCTTGCTCGTCGTCGAATTCATTTGATGTACATGATCGCGCTAACACGACTGTTCCTCGGATGAACTCTGTCGCCATCGATCTCCTCGTCATCGCGGGCAGCACTATTTCCATCCGCCAATAAGTTTATGCAGCCCGGAGGACAATTTCTTCTGGTTATCTTTTACAATATCCAGAACGCAAGCAATCACCTGCTCGATATTCTGTCGCGCCGCTCGTTCAATGCTCGTCTCCTCCAGCAAGCTACGGATCATCTGCTCGAGGTTGTGTCGTGCCGCTCGTTCGCTGCGCGTCTCGTCCAGTAGCGTGCGAACCGTCTGTTCCAGGCTCTGCCATGCCGGCCGCTCCCGCTCCAGCCCTTCAAACATCTGGCTGAGCTCGGAGATCCGTTCCAGGTGGCGTACCCGTTCGTTCTCCAAACGTCCCAGCGCCGTCGCCTGCCTCTCGATCAGCGCCAGAGGATCTTCCTCCACCCCAAGCAGCTTGATCGCGTCCTCGGGTTGCCTTGCCGCCTTGCGCAGCGCTGCGGCCAGCTTCGGTGCCTCCGGGTGCTCGCGCGTCGTTGCGTCGACAAGGTCGAGCCACGAACGGTAGCTCTCCTCGACCTCGGCTGCGATCTCCTGCGCCCGGGCCGGTCCATTATCGACGATCCCTTCCGCACGAAGAGCAGGAAGGAGATCGCCAAAGCCCAGCGCCACGATTCCTTCCTCCGAAAAGATGTCGTGGACGACCTGCTTCTCCTCACGGGTAAGGACATCACGCCAGGCCCAGAGGCTGTTCTGGTGGATGGAGCGTGTCTCCAGGATCTTCTGGTCACCTAGGCGGCCCCGGCGACGCTCAAGCTTCTCGGACATGAACGACAGCGAAGCCACATCCGGATCGGCACCAAGAATGGCCAGCACCGACCGCAGGACCTGCCCCGAATCGATGACGAGCTCATCATAAGTGCATGCATGCACCCGGGACGGGTTGTCGGCAGCGAAACGCTCCAACCTGCGGTAGCCCAGCACCAAGTCGAACAACAGCTCGCTGTCCGAGGCAGCCATGGCCGCGGTCAGATCGAAGTTCCAGGTGGACTTCAAGGACCCCGCAACGGCGAAGGGATTCCGCTTCAGGTAGACAAACTTGCATCTAGGAAAGATCAGAGCAATTTCGTGGATGATCTGATAATATCTTGGCGTCTTGTCGACGAATATCCGGCTGTTGTTCTTCTGAAGATACTCGTTGTAAAGTGTCGCTGCGTATGAGGCTTTCGCGCGCCGTACATCCATGCTGCGGGCAAACTCCAGATAGCCCTGCCCGATCAGCTGGCTTCCGGCCGGATGAAGCGAATGGACCTTGCCGATCGCCTCCACCGCGAACATCAGCCAAGGCTCAGGGGGCGAAGCGATGTCCGGATGACTGTCCAGCAGATGGGACAGGAGGGTCGTGCCCGAGCGGGGAACACCCAGCAGGAACGCCAGCGACTGGCCATCAGCCTCGATCACGTTGTGACCCGCCTGCCCTGCATCTCATCATGATCCGAAGGCACCGGCACAGCGTCGGCCAAGATATCGAGATGGCATCGCGGCGGGCTCGAGATGTCGACGACGCCGCTGAGGTTCCATCGCATGGACGGAGCGGCAATGACCCGGAACATGTGCGCATCGATGATCCGGTGCAGGACCTGCTGGTTCTCCATCGCATAGGAGTAGGCCCCGGCATTCGCGAAATAGATCCCTGGGCGCAGCATGTTGCGAAACCAGAATGTCACGCGAACCACAGAACCACCTGCTATATACGGTTCGGCATCCGAGACCTCGTGCGAACCCATTCCACCGATCTCGAAGCCGCTGATGGTCTTCAACACCATCCCGAAATAAACGGCGCATGCCCCGTGCGTGAAACGAACCTCGTAGCAATAGCGATAGGTCTTCCCAGAGGTGATGATATTGACCGTAGCGCCCATATCGTCCAGAATTCTGATGTTATCGATTACAGCGCCGTTGGGTGTATAGGATACCGTACTAGCCGGCACCAAGTTCTTGTCATAATAAGCGCCCACCTCACGTTTGCCAGGCATCCGCTTGGGCGCATCACTGTCGGCTTGCTCGGTATTGCTGTCTTCTACATCATCTCTACGGTCGAACGGCCCGGCGGTCCCATCTTCGTCCTCGTGCATTGCGAGGATGGCTTGGCGAACCTGTTCCTGTTGGGCAGGCGGCGCGTATGCCAAGCGCTGGTATTTCGCGATCACGAGCTTGGGGTCGCCGATCAGGATGGATTCGCCGCGGTCGATCAGGATCGCCCGATCACATAATTCCACGATCGTCGCGCCGGAATGGCTGACGAAAAGTACGGTGGTTCCTCCGGCACGAAGGGCACCGATCCGGGCGAAGCACTTGCGCTGAAAGGCCTCATCACCGACCGCAAGCGCTTCATCCACCACGAGAATGTCGGGATCCACATTGATCGCGACGGCAAAGCCGAGCCTGGCGCTCATGCCACTGGAATAGCTCTTCACCGGCTGATCGAGAAAATCCCCTATATCGGCGAAGGCAGCGATCCGATCAAACCGCGCCTTGATCTCTGCCTCACTGAGACCCAAGACCGCTGCATTCAGAAAGACGTTCTCCCGGCCGGTGAAATCGGGATTGAACCCCGAACCCAGTTCGAGAAGGGCCGCGATGCGCCCGCTCGTATTGACGCTGCCCTCGGTGGGGTTGAGCAAGCCACAGACAAGCTGCAGCAGGGTCGACTTGCCGCTGCCGTTCCGGCCGACGATGCCGACTGTCTCGGCTTTTTTCAGCTCGAATGATACGTTCCTCAGCGCCCAGAACTCGCGATAGTACTGCTTGCGCCCCCGCCTGAGCATCTGCAGCAGCCGGTCGTGTGGCTTGTCGTAAATGTGATAGCATTTCCCTAAGCTGCTGACCTTGATGGTGGCTTCAGAGGACATCAGCGAATCCTTTGCGGGTCTTCTGGAACCATGCGAAGCCTAGGCAAGCCACCACCATGCCTGCGAGTAGATAGACCACAAATACGCCCCAGGACGGTGCTTTTCCCCACATGAGCACGTCGCGCACCTGCTCCACAGCGGGCGTGAGTGGATTGATCAGCATCAGCGGCCGGTAGGAGGCAGGCAGCGAGGATACCGGGTAAAAGATCGGAGAAAGGAACATCAGCGCCGTAATGAGGACCCCAACTACTTGAGCAACGTCCCGAAGAAATACACCCAGAGCAGCAACCATCCATGACAATCCTACGGTAAACGCAACGCATGGCGCTATGACTATCGGGAACATGAGAATGCCCAGGTGCGGCCGCCCCACGATCAAGACATAAAACACCATCCATACAAGAAGATTCACTGCGGCATGGAACAGTGCTGAAGCCATGATGACACAGGGAAGAATCTCTATTGGAAACATTATTTTCTTAACAAAATTTGTGTTCGCAATGATCAAGCTAGAAGAACGATTCAAGCAGTCGGCAAAAATGTTGAATACCAGCAGGCCTGCAAATAATGTCAATGCGAACTCGGCTTTCGATGTGCCGCTGCTCCCCCAGCGAGCATTGAAGACCACGCTGAAAACGAAGGTGTAGACCGCCAGCATCAGCATGGGCTGAAAAAGAGACCAGAGGATTCCCATGATGGAGCCGCGATAGCGTCCTTCCACCTCCCGCCTGGCCAGGACCATGACAAGATGGCGGTTACGCCATAGGCTCGCCACCAGCTCGACCGGGGAGACGCTAAAGCTGTGCATAAAACAACACCCCAGAGCAAGCCCGGCCGTCATGTCCAGGCGGTCAGATAAAGAACGCTATCGTCGTGATGAATGATCTTCCGCGGACACTCGCAGCCTGGCCTCTCCCTGGGACAAACTCCTGCAACGCGCCTGTACATGGTCCAAGGCCTTTGAAGCGTGTTCCGGCTGGTGTGGATATTGGCATGGCTCAGTTGCCCCTACGCTTCGTTCCTCCGCCGTGCGTGCCGCCACTGCTTGGGGCAGAGCGGCAAAGGAACAGAGCACGTCCTCACTCTTGGCAGGATAAGCAAGCTCGGGATGGCGTGCGATCGGCTCGAGCTGCTCCATTGCACGATCGGTGATCTAGGCATCAGCTCTGCCCTGTCCCGCGGGCCCGGCCTCGAACTGGTCTGCCATCGCAGGTGAACTTCATGCGGATGGCGGGTGAAGTCTGCCCGACCTGCAGCAAGCAGGCCTCCATCCATACGGTTGCCGGTCCGCCGGGCGCGGTCGACGGACCAGAGAGCTGCTTCGCCCGGAACGTATCTCCCTCGGGATCGACCGGAGGCACAGTGTCTGCCCGGATGCACGGAAGGGTGAACCCGCCCCAAAAGGTCCATGCTGCCGCAGCCACGGTGCAACCTGGCTTGCTGACCCGGACCATCTCCCGTGCTGTTCGTCTTGTCTCGGGTAGGAGGTTCAGGACCAGCAGGGACAGCACCGCGTTGCAGGCATGCTCGGCATGGGCAGGGCCATCATCCTAGTTTGCTTGAACATGAGCTGCATGTCTGAGGAACGAGATCTGGCATGAGCTGCGAATGCCTCGAAGAGTTCAACGTCGGTGATTCTTGCTCTTGAGGCGGCACATGCAAGGATAAAAGCCCGATCATCTCGCCAAGGCTGCACAGCCAGATGGTCCGGCGAAGGTGAGGCAGCGAGCGGCCAGACTGCTGTACCGCGTGGTAACGCGGTGGATCCGCTCAAGCTTGCCGACCAGCCGTTCAGTTCGGTTGCGCTGCAGGCAGCAATCGTGGTCGAACTGGCGATTGCTTGGCTGGCCCCGGCGGCTCTGGATGATCCGGACTATGCGCTTGCGGCGCAGGACGCCGAGCAGCAGAAGTGACTGATGTGGCGCAGCAGCAGGCTGCCCATGACGATGTGGATGAAGGCGCTGGTCAATGGCAGTCATAGCCGTCATCCCTGTCATCTGTGCCGTGAGCGCGGCTGCCCGTGCGGCCGAACAGCTGTTCGAGCCGGCACGTGTGATGCTCAAGGACGTGTGGGGCCATCGCCTAACGCAGGGTGAGAGCCAAGCAAAGACATTAGCGAAGCAGTTGCTGAAGATCGAGCGCCAATAGCGTTGAGGCTCGCGCGGCTGGCTGACAATCCGGCAGGCGTGGCGCTCTGAAAGGCCGTACTTCCCCCGGATGCCGTCGACTGCCTATCGCCGTCGCTAAGAGTGCTTAACAGAACCACCTCGTCACGAAGCGGTGGCAGATCAGGCTGGCGGCGAGGGAGTGGAAGCCTTGAAGGATGTCGAGGCGCCGCTCGTAGCGGATGGTGAGCCTGCGGAACCGGCTGAACCAGGCCAAGGTGCGCTCGATGATCCACCGGTGCAGTCCAAGCTTCTCGCTGCGCTCGATGCCGCGCCTAGATGTACGGTCCCAGCATGTGGTGTGACGGATCGAGCCTGAACCGATCGGGCTCTTTGGCCGAGACCTGG
>NZ_WUJP01001060.1 GCF_009806515.1 Geminicoccus flavidas
GATCGCGGGGCGCGCTTAGCGAACGACTTGCGGCGGGGTGGCGCGCCCGGTCAAGCGGCGGGCGAGGGGCCGCTTAGGCGACCTGGATGCGGAAGCCCGTCGCTGCGGCGATCCGCTGCCCTACGCCACCTTCGGCAGCGCTTCCTTGCCGATCCGGTCGAGCGGCCCGACCTCCTGCTCCAGCAGCGGCAGCACGTCCTTGGCGAACCGGACCATGGAGCTGCGGGCGAGCTCGACCGGCAGGGCGCCGAACTGGAAGAAGCAGTTGTAGTGGATCGGGCGCATGGCCCTGATCTCCTTGGCCATGCGCTGTGCCACATGGTGCGCATCGCCGATGATCAGATTGTCCCGGAAGGTCTCGAGCGGCGGTTCACCGTCGAACACCTCCTCGCGGATCGAGAAGCCGTCGACCTCGGTCTTCGGCTTGCGCAGCGAGGTCACCAGCCGCCCGACATAGCGGGCGCAGTCGGCAGCTTTCAGCGCCTGCTCCTTGTCGTCCGTGACGTGGATATATTGCTGGATGCCAGTCGCCGGGATCTGGTCGCCCAGTCCCAGCTGGCGGCACTGCTCCTTCATCTGCTCGTACATCCCCAGCAGGCCCGCAGAGCCGCGCCAGCCGGCGGTCATGAACATGACGCTGCCCGTCTCCACCACGCGCCGCAGGATCGCGGGGCTGGACCCGGTGACGTAGAAAGGCGCCAGCGACTTCTGCAGCGGGCGGAGGGCGAAGTCGGTCGGCGGGGCGGCGAAGTGCTTCCCGTGGAAGTCGACATGGCCGCGCCCCAGCATCTGCTCCAGGACGTCCCAATATTCGAGCATCACTTCAGCCTTGGTGTCGAGCCGGGCGCCGAAGCGCTCGAATTCGTAGGCCTGATAGCCGCTGCCGATGCCGACCACCGCCCGGCCGCCGCTCTGGATGTCGAGCAGGGCCACTTCCTGCGCCATCCGCATCGGGTGGTAGAGCGGCAGCACGATCACTGCCGGGCCGACCTTGATCCTGGTGGTCTTGGCCGCCATCCAGGACGCCATCATCAAGGGCGAGGGGCTGATCGAGTAGTTCGAGAAATGGTGCTCGGCGAACCAGGCGATGTCGATGCCGATCGCCTCGGCGAGCTGCACCAGCGACAGGGTCTCGTCGATGATCTCGCGCCGGCTCTTGGACGGGTCGCGCAGCGTCATCAGGTTGAAGATGCCGAAATCCATGGCAGGCCTCCTCAGAGGGACTTGGGCGTGGGCATCGAGCTGTCCATCGGCGGTACGGCCGACGATGCGCCAGGGTGATGGTCGGCGCTGCTGCCGGCGCGGCCGAGATAGGCCTCGCGCATCCCGGCGTCGGCCAGGATCTCGGCGGCACTGCCCTGCAGCACCAGCCGCCCGTTCTGCAGCACATAGCCGCGGTGCGCGATGCGCAGCGCGGCATTGGCGTTCTGCTCGACCACGAACACGGCCGCGCCCGAACGGTGGATCTGCTCGATCAGCTGGAAGCTCTGGCGGACCAGCTTGGGCGAGAGGCCCATCGAGGGCTCGTCCATGCAGATCAGGGTGGGCCGGCTCATCAGGGCCCGGCCCATCGCCAGCATCTGCTGCTCGCCGCCGGAAAGCGTGCCGGCCAGCTGAAGGCGCCGCTCCTCCAGGCGGGGGAACAGGCCATAGACCCGCTCCAGGTCCTGCTTCAGCTGCGCACCGCGCCAATGCATGCCGGCACCCACCAGGAGGTTCTCCTCGACCTGCATGCGGGCGAACACTCGGCGGCCTTCCGGCACGGCGGCGATGCCCATCTGCACCCGGCGCACCGTCGGCAGCTGGTCGATCCGCTCGCCCCGCCAGCGGATCTCGCCCTCGGCCAGCCTGACCTGGCCGAAGATCGCCTTCATGCTGGTGGACTTGCCGCAGGCATTGCCGCCCAGGAGGCAGACGATCTCGCCCGGCATGATCCGGTAGCTGACATCGTCCAGCGCCCGGAACTGGCCGTAGTCGACCGAGACGTTGCGCAGCTCGAGGAGGGGTTCACTCGACACCGAGAAAGGCCTCCACCACCCGCTCGTCCGCCTGGACCTCGGTGGGCGTGCCGTGCATCAGGAGCGTGCCGTGGTCGAGCACGTAGACCTGGCGGCAGACACTGCTGATGACATGCATCTTGTGCTCGACCAGCAGGGTCGAGCAGCCGGCCATCGCCGCCAGCCTCGGGAGCTGCTCGGCCAGTTCCTCGGTCTCGGCCGGATTCATGCCGGCACAGGGCTCGTCCAGGAGCAGCACCGACGGCCTGGCCGCGAGAGCCCTTGCGATCTCGACCCGGCGCCGGTTCGCGTAGGATAGGGAGACCACCTGATGATCGAGACGCGGCAGGAGGCGCGTGCCGAACACGGCCAGCATCTCCACGACCTCGTCCCGGAGTGCCCGCTGCTCGCGCCGGGTATCCGGCAGGTGCAGGCAGGCGGCGAGGGCGCCATGCCGGTGCAGCCGATGGGTGCCCATCATCACGTTGTCGAGCACGCTCAGGCTGTCGAACAGGCGCAGGGCCTGGAAGGTGCGGGCGATGCCGAGCCGGGCCCGGGCCGCCGCCGTCAGGCCATCGATCCGCTGCCCGTCCAGGCGGATCGCGGTGCATTCGGCGGGCTGCACCCCGCTCAGGACGTTGAGCAGGGTCGACTTGCCGGAGCCGTTCGGGCCGATCACGCCGGTGGCGATGCCGGGCTCGAGCTCGATGTCGATGCCGTCCAACGCCTTGAGGCCGCCGAAGCGGACCGTGACGGCCTCGACCCGAAGATGGCCGCGGTGCCGAGGCTCGGGAACAGGTGCCTTCATTTGCGGATCAGGTTGGTGATGCGCACGGAGCCCAGCAGGCCCTGCGGGCGGTAGATCATCAGGACGATCATGATCAGGCCCAGCAGGCCCAGCCGGTAGGGCTGCAGGAAGCGCAGGATCTCCGGCAGACCTACCAGAATGGCGGCCCCGGCGACCGATCCCCAGATGCTGCCGAGCCCGCCCAGTATCGCCATCTCGAAGATCAGAAGCGATTGCTGGACATTGAAGTCGGAGGGGCCGACGAAGCCGATGAAGTAGCCGAGCACGCCGCCGGCGAGTCCGGCCATCGCCGCGCCGATTACGAACACCGACACGCGCACCGCCGTCAGTGAAATGCCGCAAGCAGCGGCCGCTACCGGATCGTCGCGCGACGCCTCGATCATCTTGCCGAACCTGCTGCGGGTGATTGCCAGGGTGACGAGGAAGCACAAGGCCGCGATCGCGAGCGCCAGGTAGAAATAATCGACATTGGAGCGGACGCGGACGAAGCCAAAGCTCGGCATGGGCAGCCCGGGGATCCCGGCGGTGCCGCCGGTCACCGGCACCCATTGGGTGACGATGTCGAGGAAGACTAGGTTCACCCCGATCGTCACGATGAAGAGATAGTCGCCGGAGATCCGGATGGCCGGCAGGCCGATCAGCAGCCCGACCAGGCCGGCGGCACCGGCAGCGGCCAGCAGCGCCGGGAAGGCCGGCCAGCCATAGCGGACGCTGAGGATCGCCACAGCGTAGGCGCCCAGGCCGAAAAAGGCGGCATGGCCCATGGAAAGCTGGCCGCTATTGCCGGTGATGAGGTTCTGGCCGAGCGCACAGGGCACGTAGATGAGGATCAGCGTCAGCACGTGCAGGTGGTAGCTGCCGATCAGGCCGGGTGCGGCCAGCAGGAACAGGAGCAGCAGGACGGGCAGCACGATCCGGGCATAGGACCGGATCGTGGCCGGCGTGGCGGGAGCGCGGCTGCTGACGGCCGTGGCGGCGCCCGAGGCCTCCGTGCGGACCCGCATCAGACGCGGCTCGCGGTGGGCAGGGCGAACAGTCCACGCGGCTTGAGCACGAGGATCACGATCATGATGACGAAGGCCACCGTGTTCTCGAAGCCCGAAGCGATGTAGCCGATAGCCAGCGCCTGCATGACGCCGAGCAGCAGGCCGCCGATGAAGGCGCCCTTGAGGCTGCCGATGCCGCCCAGCACGGCGGCCACAAAGGCGTTCATCGTGCCGGTGAAGCCCATGCCGATATAGACGGCGTTGTAGTAGGCGGCGAACAGGATGCCGCCGATCACGCCCAGGCCGCCGCCGACCGCGTAGACCGCCGGGACGATCCGGTTGACCGGCACGCCGACCAGTTCCGCGGTCGTGGGATCGTCTCGGATCGCCCGCATCGCCCGGCCCCAAGGCGTGAGCTGGACCAGCAAATAGAGAGCCAGGGCGCAGATCCCGGCCATGCCGAAGATGATCAGCTGCAGGACGGTGATGTAGACGCCGCCCAGCTGGATCAACCCGCTGCCGAACGGAAGCGGGAAGGGCTGGGTCTGCGGCCCCCACGTTGCCAGGGCGACGTTCTGGATGATCAGGGCAGCACCCACCGCGGTGATCGTCGGCGCGATCCGGTCTGCGTTGCGCAGGGGCCGATAAGCGAAGCGCTCGACGATCATCGCCAGGATGGCACCGGCGAGGATGCCCAGCAGGATCGCCAGCGGCCAGGGCACGCCCAGGAGGATCAGGGTGAGCGTCAGGAAGGTCGCCAGCATGAAGATGTCGCCATGGGCGAAGTTGATCAGCTCCAGCACGCCGTAGACCATGCTGTAGCCGACCGCGATCAGGGCGTAGATCGAGCCGCTGGCCAGACCGTTGACGACCTGCTGGAGAAACGCGGTCATCGGCTCCGGTCCTTCGCTGCGTGACGACCGGCGGGCATCCCGTCCCGACCCTCTATCGATTCACCGCCTGGGTCAGGTCGAGATCGACGACGAACTGGCCGTCCTTGACCACCATCACCGCGCCCGACTTGCCCAGCACGTCGCCATTCTCGTCGAAGCGGGTGGTGCCGGTCGGGCCGTCGAAGCTGATCCCGCGCACCGTCTCCGCCAGGGTTTCCCTGGTGGCACCCTGCTCGATCGCGAGCTTGTAGATGAAGGGAATCTCGTAGCCGTAGGCGGCCTGCTCGTTCGGCTTCTCGCCATACTCCGCCTCGAACGCCTGTACGAAGGCCCGGTTGGCCTCGAGCGGGCTGCCCGGATTGTAGTAGGTGAACACATAGCTGCCCTCGGTGGCCTCGCCGCCGAGCTTGATGTAGTCGGCCTGGTCGACACCTGCCGAGTTGATGATCGTGATGTCGCCGAGACCCGAGCGGGCCAGCTGCGAGACCGCGGCACCGGCATCGTTGTAGTAGCCGTCGATCAGCAGCACGTCCGGCTTGGCGCTCGCGATATTGGTCAGCTGCGGGGTGAAGTTCTTGGTCTGGGTCGGGGTGTAGGTCTCGGCCGCGACCAGCTCGGCACCGCTCGCCTCGATGGCGAGCTGCTGGTAGCCGTAGATCTGCTGGCCGAAATCGTCGCTGGCATAGAGGATGGCGATCCGCTTCTTGCCCAGCACCTTGGTGGCGAGATCCACCATCTTCCCGGCCTGCTGGGAATCGCTGGGAATCACCCGGGCGAAGTTGTCGTAGCCGTTGTCCCTGACGACCTCGGTGATCTTGGGCGAGGTCGAGCTGCCCGAGACCTGGGTGAGGCCGGCGCGATAGAAGATCGGCATGGCGGCGAGCGATGCGGACGAGCAGACATCGCCGATCACCGCGAACACGTCGGGATCCGCGGCGATCTTGGCAGCGGCACTGGCCGCCTGGGTCGCTTGGCACTGCGTGTCCAGGAACTCCAGCTCCATCTGATCGCCGTTCACGCCGCCGGCCGCGTTGATCTGCTTGGCGGCAAGCTGGGTGCCGCGCTGCAAGGCCACGCCATAGACGGCATTGTCGCCGCTCATCGGGCCGATCACGGCGAAGTTCAGGCTCTCAGCGTGGGCCGGCGCCAGCAGGGCCATCCCCATCATCAGGGAGGGAGCCACGGCACCTGCAAGCAATACGGATCGTGCGGTCTGCCACTTCATGGTTCCTGCGCCCTTCGTCTGGAAGCCGGTAGATGGCCGGGCACCGCCCGGATCAACGCATGTAGAGGCCACCGCTGGTGACGATCGTCTCGCCCGTGATGTAACGGGAGCCTTCGCCCGTGGTCAGCCAGTAGACGAGCTCAGCGATTTCCTCGGGCTCGGCGGCACGGCGCAGCGGCACGCTCGGCAGGAACCGCTCCATCCGGCCGTTCGCGATGTTCTGCGCGGTGCGCACCCAGCCGGGTGCCACGCCGTTGACGCGGATCCCGCGCGGCGACAGCTCCATGGCCATGGTCTTGGTCGCATTGGAGACCGCCGCCTTGGACGCCGAGTAGAGCACCTGGTTGTCGACCGCGATGAAGGCGTCGATCGACGAGAAGTTCACGATCGCCCCATGGTCGGCGAGCCGGTCCTTGGCGTGCTTGACGACCAGCAGCGTGCCCAGGACGTTGATGTCGAAGATCCGCCGGTACAGATCGACCGTGAGCGTGTCGAGATTGCTCACCGGATAGATGCCGGCCGCGTTGATGATGGCATTGAGCCCGCGGAACGGCTCGGGCACCGAGGCAAGGCCTGTGGCCAGCGCCTGCTCGTCGGTGATGTCCACCTGGAGCAGATGGCAGTTCGGATCTTCCGGCGCGCCTTTGACGAGGTCCAGGGCCAGGATCTTCCACCCGGCCTCCATGAACCGCAACGCGGTCGATCTGCCCATTCCGTTCGACGCACCGGTGATCAGCGCTACGGGCTGCGAGTCGGGGTTCCTGGCGGCCGGAGACATCCGGGCGTTCCTCCCGTATTTTTGTCGACAATCTGCATCTCGCGATCATGTCGCTCTTCTGTCAAGCGCTTCAGTGATCGCCGATGTTCCAGACATTGTGCACAGAGCCGACGTCTTTGGACCGCGCCAGATCGTAGACAATCTACATCTGCTTGAGGCACGCATGTGGCTGCAGTCAGGCTCGGAGGCTGGACCATGGCGCTCTTGGAAGGTCGGGTGGCATTGGTGACCGGAGCGGGTTCCGGGATCGGCGAGGCGATTGCACTCGCCTTCGCCCGCGAGGGTGCGCGCCTGTTTCTCGCCGACATCTCAGCCGAGCGGGTCGCGAAGATCGTCGACGCCGTCCAAGCCCTGGGTGCGGAGGCTGAAGGCTGCACGGCGGACGTTAGCCAGGACGGCTCGGTCCGTGCGATGGTGGCAGGTGCGGAGCGCGCGTTCGGCCGCATCGACGTGGTCTGCAACAATGCCGGTATTCTCGACCGGCTGATGCCGGCCCACGACACCACGGACGAGCTGTGGGACCGGGTGATCGGGATCAACCTGACCGGGGCATTCTATGTCTGCCGTGCGGTCCTGCCGGCCATGCTTGAGCGCGGTATCGGCAACATCATCAACACGCACTCGATCTCGAGCTTTCTGGGCGGCCGCGGTGGCACGGCCTACACCGTCTCCAAGCACGGCATCCTCGGCCTGACCCGCGCCATCGCGGCGACCTATGGCACCCGGGGCATCCGCTGCAATGGCATCTCGCCAGGCTCGGTGCAGACCAACATCAGCACCGGCGACGACTGGCACGAAATGGGGCGCGCGCTGCGCGAGAAAGGCCTGGCGACCCGGCCGGAGCGCGCGGTGCCGGACGAGATCGCCCCGGTGGCGGTGTTCCTGGCATCCGACATGTCGCGCTACGTCAATGGCGCCAACATCGTGGCCGATGCCGGCTGGACGGCCTACTGACGTGACGTGCTTGACGAGGCCAGACCGCTACCGCATCTGCGGGCGCCCGATCCTTATGTGATGCCGATGACCGAGACGATCAGGAACAGCATGGGCGCTGCCGATGACGGGCTGGTGTCCTCGGTCGACCTCGCCAAGCGCCGTCTTCGGGAAGCGATCACCAGCGGCGAGTTCGCGCCGGGCGCCAGGTTGGTCGAAGCCAATCTCGCCAAGCATCTCGGCATGTCGCGGGGGCCGATCCGCGACGCCCTGCGCGACTTGGCCGCCGAGGGGCTAGTGGTGTTGCGCCGCAACCGAGGAGCGGTGGTCACCGAGATCCACGTCGAGGACGTGCTTGAGGTCTACGCGATGCGCTCGGTCCTGGGACCCTTAGCACTGCGCCAGCTCATGTCTTCGCCCGAGGCACGCAGCAACCTCGTCCCCAAGCTCAAGGCTTATATCCGTCAGGCGAAGTCGAAGGAGGCACGCGCCGATCAGCGTTTGCTCGTCGATGCGGATAGCGCCTTTCAGACAGCTATCGCACAAGCAAGCGGACTACGCCGCATCTCGGATGTCTTTGCCGAAACCAGTGCGGAAGCCAAGTTTTTCGTCGGGGCTCTCCGGATCCGTTACACCGACACTGACCTTATCATTGAAGAACTCGAGCAACTCGCCAAGGCGATCACAAATGGCGATCTCGCCACTGCCGAACGGGTATGGCAGACCCGCTTCAGCCGAGCGGCCCAGGAATTCATTGAGGCCATCGCCTTCGGGCCGCAAATGGCCATGCGTTGGCCGCATCTGTTTCAGATCGTCGACAGTCCTGGAAAGTTCTTCGAGCGTTGGGCGGATGATCCGCCAGCGGTTGTAGCCCAATCGACGGGGAAGGCCCGTCGCCGGATGCGAATCAGCGTCAAGGCTGAAACAGCATGAGAAAGGCCATTTTTAAGCTCGATCTGTTCATTGTGTCATAGCACGGTACCAGAGCATTGGCCTCCGGATCACCATCCGGCATTCAACCTTGCCATGATAAACGTCGTGTGGGATACAGTGGCCTGTACTTTACAGTTAGGGTAAAGCCATTAGTTTCACCAGAAGATACATCCGCCGCTCCACTCATGACTTGGCGGGTACATAGTTACCCCGGCGAAGCTGGGCATCCGTACCGGGCAAGACTGATCCGTGCTCGGTCAGGTGCCGAGGCCGAGGGCATCATGTTCCGGCGCTACCGGCAGCCGTGCCGCTGCCTGTGGTGCGAGGGTTGGGATGAGCCCGACAGCCTAGACGAGCTGCCGGTGATCCGGCGTGTCGATTAGGAGCAGCGCGCAAATGCCCGCATCAATAGGCGTTGATGCTGCCCCCATGCACCTGCACCACCGGAATCGACATCTGCAAGGAACGCACTGCCTGCTGCTTGGCCGGTCCGTTGGGCATGGCACCGACCCTAACCCACTCCCCAACCGTCGCCCTCGGCGGATCAAGGACGACCGACTTGTAAGCCAACACCGCCACCCCGGCGGCAATCACCGTCAACATCGCCTTGGAATACAGGTCCATGCACCACCTCCTGCCGTGAACCGGAGGCTAGCGGGGCGGTCGGGTACGGTTCAGCAAAATGCGCCGGCTCGGGACAAGGGATCGCCTCTATCCATGCAGCCGGCCGACCCGTCATAACCTCCGCTACGGGCGGCGATATGATCATGCTCAGGTACTCAATCCATCTTAAGTATGATAATCATCTGTCATGATCATGCTCTTGCTAGAGTTGGCAAGAGCATGGATGCGTCAGGGACTTTTCTGCCGTTAGTTATCCTGCTTCGAAAGTGATGACTTGGTCTGCGGAGAAGGAGGTGATGCCGTAGAAGGTCGCTGTCCCATACTGCGGAGTGCTTCCGTCCTCACTAAACAGGATCTTGAGCTGCAGCGACTGAGCAGTTTGGCCACCATAGGTGGCATCAACGATGGTGGCCAAGCCATCTTGATTGTCGATCATGCCATCGCTGTTGGTGTCCAAGGACGGATTGCTTCGGGTCACCGCTAGCTCAAAACCTTCTTGCGAATCGACAACCAGCGCACTGCCGAGCTTCACGCCGAGTGAAGCACCATCGAGGCTAAAGTTGTAGAGATCGACGCCAGCGCCTCCCACCAGAGTGTCGTCGCTGCCAACCAGATCGAAGGCGACAAGTCCGTCGTTGCCAGCGCCACCGAAGAGCAGATCGTTGCCTGCACCACCTTCGATGCCGTCATCCCCAGCGTCGCCATAGAGGATGTCCGCACCGACTCCACCGTTCACACTGTCCTGCCCGTCACCTCCATGGAGGATCGAGTCTTCGTCAATCGGTGTGAATGCATCCTGGTACACGAGGAGAAGGTCATTGCCCTCGCCACCGTAGAGCTTGCCCGAGCCATAGATGACGTCGTCGCCATCACCGCCCGACAGGAGATTGTGGCCGTCACCGCCGATGATGCGGTCCTCGCCGATATTGCCGTAGATGGCATCTTTGCCGGCGCCACCTTCCAGAAGGTCGTTACCGAGGCCACCCGCCAGATAGTCGTTGCCGGCCTCGCCGTGCAGCCTGTCGTCGCCGTCACCGCCATAGACGGTGTCGTTGCCCGAGCCGGCGAAGATCCTGTCCAGGCCACCGCCGCCGTAGATCTGGTCGTTGCCCTGCCAGCCCTTGAGCAGGTCGTTGCCGGCCAAGCCGTCGATCCTGTCGTTGCCGCCATAGCCGTTGATGGTGTCCCGCCCGAGCGTCCCGGTGAGGTTGTCGTTGCCCTTGGTGCCGTTGATCGTCGCCATGCTTCACTCCGAACAAGGTTACGCTACGGGCCGGAATTGCTGTATTTTTTGTAATGCTAGCGCTGCTGGAGCAGGTAGCAAGGGAGGGGTGAAAGGAAGAACCAGCGTCCATCAACGATGGGGCAGCAAGGCCACACTGCACCACGTGGCTCATCTTGATGACACCGGCAGCTGCTAGACCGGCAGGACATCTACCCACACCGCTGCCCAGAAGGGGCATAACGTCCACAGGCTTGTGTAGGTTCGGCCAGCCGCCGCTCAGGCGGCATGCCGGCGCCGCTGGATAATGCTCAGCGCGCAGCACTGCGCCAGCACGGCGTCGCCTACGGGTCTGATCTTCCCCCGTGTCCGCGAAATCGGGGGAAGATCATGACGCCCTTCCGCTTGAGCAGGATATGCAGGCGCCGGTTTCCGAACCGCTCGCTAGCCGACGCCCTCAGATGGATGCGTAACTCGGTGTTGTCGGACGACCCGACATAGCAGTAGGTCTTCGGACCGAGGTCGATCAGCCCGAAGACCCGCCGCTGCGGACAGTTCGTTTCTGCGATCGCCCGCCAGCTCCTGCTACAAACCGCCTTCAGAAATTTGAAACCTCCCCAAGGTGAAGGCAGCCACACGTTCGAAAGGCGTCAAAGCCTGCGGCACTGATCCTCCTTGTTGCCTTGGACGATGTTACTGCCGCCGGTCGGTGCGGGGCTGTTGGATTTACACTGGAGGTTGCCCTTGATCTTATTGCTGCGGATTTCGACGCCGCCAACATTCTGGAAGGCCTGGACGTCCGAGCCGACGCTGTTGCGCAGGACCCGCAGCGCCGCACGGTTAGATTCGAGCTGGATGCTGCCGTCTATGAAGCTGTCCGCCACCATCGCGCCGCCACCCTGCTTCAGTTGTACGGATCCGCCGACCCGCGTGCTGGCCAGCGAGACCGACCGGGCATTCTCGGCCTGGACATTGCCGATCACCACGACTCCAGAGGCAGCCAGCGTGGCACTCCGCTCCACCTTGATCGTTCCCTTCACCCGTGTGCCCGTAAGGCGGCAGGTAGCGGTCTGCGGGACGCGGAGATTGTCCACCGTCACGGCCCCGAGCGATCCACGACAGACCCTTTCCTCGCTGCTGGCCGGCGCTGAGACACCAACCAGTACCGCGAGTGACACACCGACCACTACCAGTGAAGATCGAAAATATGGCATCTAACCTCTCCAAGGTGAATTGTCTTTGATCTGGAAGGCGACAGGAAGATGGACCGAGAAGGTTAGCGTTCATCTGCATAATGGCTATATTTTGGCTAGAACAAGATTAGAATTCGGGAAGAGAGAGGCGTGGATGAGCGTTATGCGGCGCTGAGTGCGGCGGGCGACCGCTGGCGCGGTTGGATATCGTGGTCAACTTTGAGCTGTTCCGCGCGCCGTTGAACTAGCTCCTTCATGAGGATAGCTGTTTCACATCCTTTGGGAGCCACCTTGCTGCCCCACCCCATGCGGTCAGCCGGTTCGATCATAACTAGTCAACCGGAAGCAGCCGACGCAGAAGGGGCCCCCTTTTGCCCTATAACGACTGATGGTAGCAGTTCTCATAAGTAGGGCACTGTCATATTGACAGAATGCAGCCATATAGACTACATACTGTCATATGACGCAATCACCAGATCCTTTTGCCCATCCTGGCAGCATGCTTGCCCTAGATACCTTTCGCCTGAACGGCGCGCTGATCGCCTTGGGCGATGCCCTCGTGGCCCCCCTCGGCCTGACAAGCGCGCGGTGGCAGGTCATGGGCGCTATTGCAGAGGCCCAGGGCGCGCTTCCCGTGGCTGGGCTCGCCCGGAATATGGGCCTCGTGCGGCAGTCGGTGCAGCGTATCGCCGACGAGCTGGCCGCGCTCGAACTCGTGCGCTTTGCCGAAAACCCTCATCACCGCCGCGCCAAGCTCGTGCAGCTCACGGACAAGGGCGCGGCCCTCCTTGCGGACGCAAACGCCCGTTGGCTCACCGTGGCCGATGCGCTCGTGGCCGAGATCGGCGCGGATGAGATCGAGCGCGCTGCCGCCTTCCTGCGGCTTGTGCGGGAGCGGGTGGAAGCCAGGAATAAATCCAATGAGGGCGATCAATGACCTTTGCTCTAGCTGCCCTCGTTTTCGCCACGCTGTTTGCTGGTGCCGCGCTCTACATCAGCCTTGTTGAACATCCTGCCCGGCTGGGCCTCGACGACGCCGCGCTGCTCGCGCAGTGGCAACCGAGCTACAAGCGCGCCCTGCCTATTCAGGCCGGTCTAGCGGTGCTTGGCGGTATTGCCGGGCTGGTTGCCTGG
>NZ_WUJP01001061.1 GCF_009806515.1 Geminicoccus flavidas
CAAGGAGTGGCGGGCGATTGCCACCCGCTACGAGAAGACCGCCCGCTCCTTCATGGGCGTCCTCTGCCTTGCAGCTACTCTCGACTGGCTCAAGAACTAACGGGGCCTAATGACGTTGCCTGTTAGGCCACTTGGTCCGCTTCACTCTCGTGAGCGTCCCGCCCTGACCGACGCAGCCCCTAACCGCTCGACGTGGCTGGCAACCGTACTAATGGCCATAGCGGATCACGGTACCGCGGTTTTGCAAGAGGCGGAACCACAACGTGTTGCCGTTTTCAAGATTGGTCAGATGTCGCAGAATTCTGCGATATGAAGACCGACCCATCCGCCAACATCTACGACCCCATTCGCGCCACGCCGAACCGGTGGTTCGAGGAATCCGGGCTGAGCCTGAACAAGTGGCGCAAGCTGGCTGGCGTCAGCCAGAACTACCCGATCCAGGTGTTGGACGACACGATTGCTACGCCGGCACTGGACAAACTGCAGATGTTGTGCAGCGATTTGAATAAAACACTCCGGGATTTGTTAAAAGAGGCGAAAAGGAGATGAGCTAGATCAAAAATTGCCGCATCTGATCATCGGCGGCACCCAGCTTCTCGGCCTTGAAGGTAACCCCAGGAGCGGCACCGACCGGCCGGAACTTGGCGAACCACGTCCCGGTCGGAGTCGTCCGGGCGCGATAGTAGCCGATCAGGCAACCTGGACTGATCTTCGACCAGTACGACTCCTTGCGTGGCTTCAGCTCAGCCCGTGCGGTCCGGTTCTCCAAGCGACGTTCACGCGGTGCACGCGCCATTCGACAGCCCGCCCTAACTCACTCCTAAACGGATAATCCCGCATTCCGGCGGACGTGCTGTGGCCGAGGTGGCGTCCAAACCTCCGCCTGACCGGTATATTGTCCTAGCAAGTCGAGCCAACTGCCCCTCGTGACGCGTCCGTCCCTGTGGAGCCTTACCGGAAGGTGCGGCGGCCACTCTTGAACACGCCGCCACGACTGCCTAGTTCGTCGGCTGAACCCGATCCGGGCCCCTCTGGCGCAAGTCTCCTGCCACTTGTGCGATGTCGGATCCTCAGAATCCGTCTGTCAGCGGAAAGCAGCCATGATCTGGGATTTCGTCTCAGCACTCGTCCGCCTGTTCATCATCGAGCCCTTTCAGGTCGAAGTTGACGAGCACCTGCGTCGTTTGGGCGCGCCCACTGCTGTCGTGCAGGAGGTCGCTAGCTGCGCCTCTGCTGCCCAGCCGGTTCTGGTCGAGCGGATCAGCGAGGATCCCTGGTGGGGAGCTGCTACCATCGTCCGCCTCTGGCTCGGCACCACTAGTTACGAAGCCGTGCTGGGCGCTCAGGTCCCTGCCTGTGTTCCCGCTCTACAGGCAGCACAGCCTTACCTTCAGGATGCCGATGAGTGAGGCTGGTTCACACGCCAGATTCTTCGCTGTCATTGGAATCTTCGAAGCTTCCAAAATAGCAACGAGGCTTCCCAGCGTTGGCATCGGCGTCGCCTGACCGAAAGTCCCTGGTCGGCAGCTTGATGCCAGAGTCCAGGCGCAAGTCGCGGACGTAGATGTCCCATAGCGGGTGCCTCGGCTGGCTCCTCGAGCCGACGATGGCCAGCAGCCCGCCGAGGTGTTCCAGCTGCTCGGCCACCAGGTGGACGACCTCGCCCTACTTTTGTACCCGGCCCAGGACCTCAAGCATCCGGCTGCCAAGGACGATGCGGCGATAGCGCTCGAACACCGACAACCACACCACCAGGCTGGCGATGCCGTCCTCATCCTTGATGGTGAGGAACAGAACGCGGCTGGCCGAGCCCAGGCGTTAGCGGACCAAGCCGGCCACGGCTAGGCGACTACCATCCGACCTCGTGGCGATGTGCCAGCACGCCCGTGGCCGGTGCTGGAAAGCGCGTTCCGCAGGAAAGATGCGCGAGGGTGGTGTATGCTCAAGCCGATGGCGAGGTAGGCCACTACGACTTCACCATCCCCAGTCAGCGGCTGCCGCGCGACCTCAGACCCGGCCGCTGGAGCCAGTCTACCCCCTGGTCTTCTTCGATGCCTTGCGCATGAAGATCCGCGATGAAGGCATCGTCAGGAACAAGGCGGTACACATCGTGCTGGGGGTTTGCGCCGACGGAACCAAGGAGATCTTGGGCCTGTGGCCGGAGCAAAAAAATGAAGGCGCCAGGTTCTGGCTCAGGGTCATGAACGAGCTCAAGAACCGTGGCGTCAAGGACGTGCTGGTCGCCGTGGTCGATGGCCTGAAAGGCTCCCCTGAAGCGATCCTAGCGGTGTTCCCTGAAGCAGCCATCCAGACCTGTATCGTCCATCTGCTCCGGCACAGCTTGGACTTCGTGTCGTACAAGGACCGCAAAACGGTAGCCGGGGCGCTAGGCTTCTCTGTGAGGTGAGGGTGGCGAGGCTCTACATACGGATCGCTCTGGATTCGTATCGAAACTCGCCATCCGGCTTGGTTAGCCTGCGGCGCTCGGCACCGGCGTGTTGAGCAGCTGCTGCTCCCACAGGAACGCGATGCCGCTGCCGGCCATATGATCCTTGAGGAGCTCAACGAATGCAGCGCTGGTCTTCGTTCGCGCATGGTCGCGCTGCCATTCGGACGCAAGCGCCAGCCATGTCATCATGTTGCAGCCAGCCGCGATCATGCGCTGGATAGCCACCTGATGGGCCTCGACCGACACGGCGCCGCAGGCGTCCGTGATCACCGTCACATCCCAACCTTCGCCGGCAGCCTGAATCGCCGGCATTGCGACGCAGATCTCCGTGTACAGGCCCGCGATGACCAGCTGCTTGCGGCCGGTCGCCTGGACCGCGTCCACGACCTTCCGGTCCTCCCAGGTGTTGATAAGCGTCCGGTCAATCACCTCCTGGCCGGGGAACACGTCGGTAATCTGCGGGAAGATGAAGCCGCCACGGTCGGCGATCACGCTGGTTAAGATGGTAGCAACGCCGAAGGCCTTGGCGGCTTTCGCCAGAGCC
>NZ_WUJP01001062.1 GCF_009806515.1 Geminicoccus flavidas
GTCGCATTGTTCACCACCATGTGCGGGTCGTGACTGTTCAGGTTCGTCAGCTGGAAAGGCTGGTGGTCGATCAGAACGAGCACTGAGTCTTCGGGACGAAGAAGCGAAGCAAGGCCGTTACGAAACACTGTTGCATCCTTCGCTACCGTCGGGACGGCATTGGTTCTTCCGGGAGACATGCGCCAGAGGCGGCGTTGCCTGGGAGAAGCATTGTCGTACCCGTGCGTGATGCGGTAGCACCATTTAGTGGTAATCTGTGTCGCCGAACGGGGAACGCCGAATTGAACATCGAAGATCTACAAACATTCGTCGCAGTGGCCGATGCCGGGGGCATATCGGCCGCCGCGCGCCGGCTCGGCGTCTCCAAGTCCATCGTCAGTCGGCGGCTCTTTCGGGTTGAAGCGGAACTTGGCGTCCAGCTTCTTGTACGAACGACCCGCGGCGGCGCGCTCACAGAGGCGGGAATCACGTTCAGAGACCATGCGGCCAGAGCCAGCGCCGAGATCGATGCGGCCAGGGAAACGATCCTCCCCACCGGTGAGCTGCGCGGCCGCCTTAGGGTTGCGATGCCGCTTTCTTTCGGCCCGACCCACTTCGCCCCCGTGCTTGCAAAAATGGCGCAACACCACCCGCAGCTCCACATCCATACCTCCTACAGCGATCGCTTCGTCGATCTGATCGCCGAAGGTTTCGATTGCGCGATCCGGGTTGGTTATCTTCAGGACTCCAACCTGATCGCGAAGCGCGTCGGGCCGATCTATGGAAGGCTTGTCGCAAGCCCGGACTATATCAAAGCGCACGGTTCACCGGAGACGGTAGAGCAACTCGCCAGCCATCAGGCTCTCATGCAAGGAACGGAAGCCTGGCAGTTCATGGATGGCGACAAGGTCGTCACGGTTCAGCCGCAGGGCAGGTTCAAGGCCGACAACGCGTTGGCGCTTGCCGCTGCCGCGGCTGCAGGCCTCGGCATCGCTTGGCTCCCCGATTGCATCACACACGAATATGTGGTCTCCGGCGCGCTCGTTCCGGTGATGACACGCTATCCCCCACCTTCGGCTGGTGCCTATGTCGTGCGACCGCCGGGTCAGCACCCTGCACGGAAAGTCCGGATCCTCATCGAAATGTTGATCCAGTACTTCGCACAAAATTCGGACATTTGGGGTCTCGACCGTCAAAACACGAACCGGTCGGAGCCATATTAAAGAGTTGCGTTTGGCGGTCGCTCTACAGCGAGCCGCTGAGCTCGACGACATTGCCCGCACGTTCCACCTACTGCGACACAGCTTGACGTATCACAGGGCTAGTTGGGCAGACGGTCGCTGGCCAGTTTAGGCATTCGTCGGACCGAAAGCGCTCTTCCCGCTCGCGCGGTCCGGATTAATCGAAATCAGGCATTCGAATCGGCAAGGACAAGGCTTTCCGGAAACTCAAGAGAGGATGAGGCGCATGAGTTGGAATCCGGCAATCGAACCGGGTTGTCCCGATGAGGTCGGCCTCGACGCGATCGAGACTCTCATCGTTCCACGCGCTCGCGATCTCGGCGGCTTTGAGGTTCGGCGCGCCCTGCCGGCGCCGAAACGGCAGATGGTCGGACCGTTCATCTTCTTCGATCAGGCTGGGCCGGCGGAGTTCCTGACGGGACAGGGCGTCGACGTTCGGCCGCATCCGCATATCGGTCTCGGCACCGTCACCTATCTCTATCGCGGCGACTTCCATCGCCGGGACAGCACCGGAGCCGATCAGATGATCCGTCCGGGCGAACTGAACTGGATGGTCGCCGGGCGCGGTGTCTCCCATTCCGAGCGCACATCAGCGGCCGCCCGAAGCGGCCCGAACAGCCTGTTCGGCATTCAGACCTGGCTGGCGCTGCCCGAGCGTCACGAGGATATGGCACCGATGTTCGAGCATCATGGCAAGGAGGCGCTGCCGGTTATCGAGGATCGCGGCGTCTCGGTCCGGCTCATCCTCGGGGACGCCTACGGCGAAAAGGCCCCTGCGACGATGTTCTCGGAGACGTTCTACGCCGATGTGGCGCTCGAAGCAGGAAGCCGACTGCCGATGCCGCACGATCACGAAGACCGAGGCATCTACATCGTCGAAGGTTCGATCTCGATCGCCGGCCAGGATTTCGAGGCAGGCCGGATGATGGTCTTCCGCCCTGGCGACAGGATCACTGTCGCGGCTGGTGACAGAGGCGCGCGCCTGATGATTCTCGGCGGCGCGACCCTACCGGGTCCCCGCTACATCTGGTGGAATTTCGTCGCGTCTTCGCAGCAGCGCATCGAAGAGGCCAAAGCCGAATGGCGCGCGCAGAACTGGGGCAAGGGGCGCTTTGATCTTCCGGTCGATGACCGGGATGAGCACATTCCTCTTCCGGACTGACCGGCAAAGGTGACTCAACCACGCCAGCTAGAAGGAGCAATTCCCGTGAAGGTTCGCAAGTTCACCATCACCGACGCAGTGCTGGAGCGTTCCCCGGGACAGGACGGGGACGTGTTTGTGGGCAATCTGGTCGACCAGCGCCATGCCTCACCGATCACCATCGGCTACGGCCGCTATGGACCGAACCAGACACTCGAGGAGACGATGGCCGTCGATGATGTGATGGTCGTCCTCGAGGGGCGGCTGTCGGTGTCCACAAACTCAGACAGCGTCACCGCAGGGCCGGGCGACATCGTCCATATGCCCAAAGGCCAGAAGGTGACGATCCGCTCGCACGAGCAAGGCGCGGTCACCGCCTATGTCACTTATCCCCACTGGCAGGAGGCACGGGAGTAAGTCCTCCAGGCGACGCTGCAGGCTCGACGCCCACGCGGTTCATGCTCAACCGAGTAGGCGTTGAGGTCTTGCCTGTGCAGATCTGGCGCCAGGCCTCACCGCTTTGTCTCAGCGACGCCTCGCGCGCATCTGGAAGCTGCTGTCGTTGATGCAGCCGTCCGAGCTCCGCTGCTGAGCATCTGCTTGAGGATGCTGCCTGCCGCCACAACCTGGACGCCTGGCTGCACGCCTATCTTGATGGCTGTGGCCTGACCGACGATCCTAAGAGGCCACGGTTCCGCACGATCGGCCGGGGCACCGGAAAGCTCACCCATACGCCGCTGCTCAGGCCAATGCCTGTGCCGTCGTGCGCCGCCGGGCAGCGGCCGCCGGGATTGCCACGCCGATCGGGAACCACTCGTTCCGGGCCACCGGGATCACCGCCTACTTGAAGAACGGCGGGACCCTGGAGAAGGCGGCGGCGATGGCCCAACCACGCTAGCACGCGCACCACCCAGCTCTATGACCGACGTTCGGACGAGGTAACTCTGGACGAGGTCGAGCGTGTGCTGATCTGACGGCGCTAAAAGATACCCATCTAGAGCCGCTTGGGCCGCCTGATACCTGACCCGTACTACCGGCCCCGCCGGCCCGCCGCCGCATCCGTCGCCGGGCCGGGACACGACCACCAAGGCGTCACGGAGCTCGTCATTTCGTTCGTTGCCCTGACCTCCTTAAGGAAGTGACGAATGTCTCTTGGCGTCCCGATATAGCTGGCCGCATCGAACAGTCTAAGCTTGCTGAGGTCCGTGTGTTGCTTCTCTCTTGGTTGGGGACACCGACAGAGATGCGGTCCGGACGGTCATGAGCTGGTGCGAGATGGAGAACCTGCGTCCCACGTACCGTGTAAGACTGCGATTCGACCAGCGCCGTACCATCGCGGTCCAGGTCTGCCTGCATCCCACGCACCCGCGCAAGGCTGCGATCGGCCACCTGCCCAACAGGCTGGTTGGCTGGGGCCTATTCGGTCCGCTGCGCGAACCTCACGGTTAGCAGCCACCACCGGCCGCCGCTCGGGCGGGTCATCCGACCGACTCCTCGCTGTTGCTGGTTGGCTGGAGTGCGCGAGCCTCCCAAGGAGATCGCGATCGCTTGCAGTTCGCACGGCCTTACCCGAGTGCGCGGGTTCACGCTTTACCGCGGCCGGTTGCACCAGGACCGTTGGGTCCTGGGCAGAGCCTACCGCTCAACGTGCGTTGCCGTCGGGTGCTTCGTCCGGCGGCGGTTGGGGCCACGTACCCCTACCGTGTCGACGACGTACTGCCGGGTCACCCGGGCAGCCGCGACGTCGCGGTCATCCCGGATGCCGCGGGTGGTGCACGTCCGCTGCTCGCGATCCCGAGCGCCAGTCGTTCTCCGACCATGCCACAGTCGGACAGACCCTGGTGCTGCGCTGCCAGCGGTCGAGCACGACCAACTGCGGGCCGTGCCAGGTGGCCTCGTGATCTGCCGGCGCAAGTCGTCCATCGCAGCATCGTGCCTATCCACAGCTGGCTTGGTCTAGCCCAGCGCCTAAGGTTTAGGCTCTAGGACCAATCTGTGGCGCTTGTTCGGTCTCCTGGTGGCTCAAACGATACAGTAACTTGGCCCGCCGGCTCCGCTGCGCGTAAGAGGCTGCAATCATTCTGCCTCTTGGAAGACCTCTTCCCGCTTCCGGCTGAAGGCCGGCACCATGAACATCACGACGACGATGGCGGCCATGAGCAGCAGAGCCGCTGAGAGAGGCCGTGAGAAGAAGACCGTGAAACTGCCGTCGCTGATCAGCATGGCCCGCCGGAAATAGGCCTCCAGGGATTGGCCGAGCACGAAGCCCAAGAGCATCGGGGCGATCTCGCAGCCGAGCCGCACCAGCAGGTACCCGAACGCGCCGAACGCGGCCATCAGGAACACACCGAACGCGTCGTTGGTGACGCTAAACACTCCGATGCAGGAAATCACGATGATCGACGGGTAGAGATAGCGATACGGCACGCTCAAGATCTTCACCCAGATGAAGATCATCGGCAGGTTCAGGATGACCAGGATGATGTTGCCGATCCACATCGAGGCCACCAGACCCCAGAACAAGGTTGGATTGGTGGAGATGACCTGCGGGCCCGGCTGGATGTTGTGCAGCATCAAGGCCCCAATCATCAGCGCCATCACGGCATTGCTGGGCAAGCCCAGGGTCAGCATCGGGATGAACGAAGTCTGGGCGGCCGCATTGTTAGCCGATTCCGGCGCCGCCACCCCTTCGACGACGCCAGTGCCGAAGGCCGTCGGCCGGTTCGAGACCTTCTTCTCGAGGGCGTAGGCGGCAAACGAGGACAGGGTAGCACCACCGCCTGGCAACAGGCCCAGCACGGAGCCCAGGGCCGTGCCTCGAAAGATCGCGGGTGTCATCCGGCGAAAGTCTTCGCGAGACGGCCAGAGACCACTCACTTTGCGGGTGACGAGTTCCCGGTGCAGCGAGTTGCCGGCATTGCAGATAACCTCGGCCAGGCCGAACAGGCCCATGGCAAGCGCGACGAACTCGATGCCGTCGAACAGTTGCGAGAGGCCGGCGGTGAAGCGCTGGCCGCCCGAGGTGATGTCGGTGCCCACCAGGCTCAGCAGCACCCCGACTAGGATCATGCCGACCGCGCGCAGGATCGAGCCATGGGCCAGCGCCACGGCCCCGATCAGTCCGAGCAGCATCAACGAGAAATACTCGGCCGGGCCGAATTGGAAGGCCAGGCGCGAGAGGGTCGGTGCAAATGCCGCCACCAGGATGGTGGCGACGCTGCCGGCGAAGAACGAGCCGATTGCGGCGGTTGCCAAGGCGCTGCCCGCCCTGCCCTTGCGCGCCATCTGGTGGCCGTCCAGGCAGGTGACCACGGAAGAGGACTCGCCGGGAATGTTGACCAGGATCGACGTCGTCGAGCCACCGTACTGTGATCCATAGAAGATGCCGGCCAACATGATCACCGCGCTCTCTGGCGGCAGCGCGTAGGTGAGCGGCAGGAGCATGGCGATGGTCGGCACCGGTCCGAGTCCGGGCAAGACGCCGATCGCCGTCCCGAGCACCACGCCGATCGTGGCATACATTAGGTTCTGCAGGCTGAGCGCGGCGTGGAAGCCCATCGCCAGATGATCGAGCAGTTCCATGGGGCAGCCTCAGCGTACAAGCACAGGCGGCCATACCGGAACCGGCAGGCCTAGCCCTGTGATGAAGGCAAGATGGGCGGCGACCGCGAGGCCGAGCGCCAACAGCAGCGCTGCTCTGAACCGGAAGGCCGGGTCAGCGCGCGAGGCGATCAGCACCGACGCGATCGCGGCAATGTAGAGGCCGGCGAGCGGCAGGAGGATGCCGAACGCGATCACCGAGCCGATGACCAGAACGAACGGCTGTGGTGCTACCGAGAAGACGACATCGTCGGGATCCTCGTCCTTCGCCGGCCGGAGCAGCATGACCGCCCCCAGAAAGGCCAGGCCGAGGCCGACCCAGAAGGGAAAGAAGCCCCGGCCCATGCTGGCCGGACTGCCGAGCGGATGGTGC
>NZ_WUJP01001063.1 GCF_009806515.1 Geminicoccus flavidas
AGCCATGAGATGGCGGCAAACGTTGCTCCGATGCCGATGAACAGCAGGCTGGCCAGCGTCTGCTTGCGCAGCGTCGACGTCATCTTCTCTCTCCCTGATCCGGCGCGGCCTTCTGACGCCGCGTTCTTGCCGCCTTCTTCGGGCAGCAGACTAAAGAGCCCTGAGGCCCGCGCGCTCGACCGCACCGATCAGATCGTTCTCCATGCGGTTGCGCTGGGCCAGATGGTTCGCGGTGGCAGCAGCGACGTCGCCTGCGGCGAGCAGATCCACCAGTTCGGCATGTACCGCCGTCGACGTGCTGGTTACGTTGCGCAAGCGCAGGGCCACCAGATGGGCACGCTGGACGAAGTCGCGGTGCTCCAGGCCGACGCGGGCTATCCAGGGATTGCCGCAGAGCTGGAGCAGGCCGCGGTGGAAGCGCTCGTCCGCGGTGTGCCAGTCCGGTAGCTGGCCAGCCTCCGCATCGATCTCCCGCATGGCGGCAACTGCCTCACGCAAGGGGGCCAATCCCATCTCGCCCAGGCGCTGCTCGGCGATCAGTGCCACCGCCTTGACCTCCAGCGCCGTGATCAGCTGGTAGACGTGGCGCATGTCGCTGACCCGCAGGAAGGCGACACGTGTCGCCTTCCGCGGCAGGACCTCGAGATAGCCCTGGGCATGCAGGAGCCGGATGGCGTCCCGGACGGGCGTGCGGCTCACGCCGAGCTGCTGGGCGATCGCGCTGTCATCGATGATCTCGCCGGCGGGCAAGACATCCGTGAGGATCTGGTGCTTGATCCAGGCATAGGCCCGATCCACCAGAGACGTTACCTCTCGATCCTTCTGCGCGACCTCCGCCAGCATCCCCCCTCCTCAAGTCGCGGCCATCTGTCGATCCATGGCACGGCAGACCGCGGCAGTGACCTTCTCGGTGCCGGCACCCCCGCCCAGATCCGGCGGCAATGCCTCACCGTCCTTGAGCACGGTCTGCACCGCTCCATCAATCCGCTTGGCTGCCGCAACGAGCGCCCGATCCTGGTGCCGCTCCCCCAGCCACTCCAGCATCATCGCTCCCGCCAGGATCGTCCCAAGCGGATTGGCAACACCCTGCCCCGCAATGTCAGGTGCCGAGCCATGTGCGGCCTGGAAGAAGCCGCGATCGTCGCCGATCTCGGCCGAAGGCGACATGCCCATGCCGCCCACGGTCACTGCGCCAAGGTCGGAGATGATGTCGCCGAACATGTTCTCGGTCACGATCACGTCGTAGAAGGACGGCCGGCGGACCATGTGCACCATCATGGCGTCGGCATAGCCGTAGTCGAGTTCGACGTCGGGGTA
>NZ_WUJP01001064.1 GCF_009806515.1 Geminicoccus flavidas
TTCCTCGGCCACCTCCTGGCAGACCTTGCGGAAGAAGGCGTAGCTGCGCAGCACGTTGGCCTTGTCGCAGACCGTCACCCGCTTCCGGCCGTCCTTGGGTGCGCCGTTGCGCTGGCGTGCCAGCTCGAACGCCTTCCGGGCGATCCGTTCCACGCCCTTGCGGGTCATGACCAGCGTGTCGGTCGCAACCTCGTCCCTCAGATTGCTGCCGCTGCCGCGGCTGGCATAGAGTCCCTCGGTGTTCTCACGCAGGATCACGTAGTCGATGTCGCCCGGAGCTGCGTCTTTGAGAGGGGACGTCACACCAGGATGCAGACGGATTGGGCGGACATTGGCGTAGAGGTCCAAGCGGAAGCGGAGCTGCAGACCGAACTCGATCCCAGCCTCAGTGCCGTCTGGATAGACGACGCCAGGAATGCCCGCCGCACCGTGCAGGATCGCACCAGCCGCCTTGCAGGCCTGGAACGTCTCCTCCGGCAAGGCGGTGCCGCTTTTCTGGAAGTGCGCAGCGCCGGCGGGAAGCTCGACGAGGCTGAACACGCTTCTGCCGGCGGCAGCGCAGATCGTCTCGACGGCGGCCGCACACACTTCAGGGCCGATGCCGTCGCCAGGCACGACGGCGATCTCGTACGTCTTCGACACCAGTAGATCCTTTGGCAGGAAGGGGAATGCCCCGCATGAAGCGGGGCCGGTCGCGCAATTAGTTCATCGCCGCCTTGAGGTTGGCCTTGCGGATCACCTCGCCGTAGCGGTCGTATTCTTCGCGGTTGAAGGCCTCGAACTCTTCAGTGCTCATCACCTGGACCGTGCCGCCGAACTCCAGGATGCGCTGCCGGAAGGCCGGGTCTTCCAGCGCCGCCGCCAAGGTGGCATTGAGCTTGTCCACGATCGGCCTCGGCGTGCCGCCGGTCGTGTAGAGCGCGTACATCGTCTGCATCTCGACTTCCGGGTAGCCGGCCTCCCGGATCGTCGGCACGTCCGGCATGTCCGGCAGACGCTCCGGGCTTGTGACCGCAATCGGCTTCAGATTGCCCGCCTTGATCTGCGCCGCAGCAGCCGGAACGGTATCGAAGGTCATGTGGATGACCCCCGCAATGATGTCGATCTGAGTAGGCGCAGCACCAGGATAGGGCACGTGAACCGACTTCACGTCGGCGGCCATGTTGAACTGCTCGGCCAGGATGACGTGGGTCGTGCCGAAGCCCGACGAGCCGTATTTCACGCTTCCCGGGTTCTCCTTCATGTAGGCGACCAGATCAGCCACGCTGTCCACGCCCATGTCCTTGTTCACCACGAGCACGTTGGGCACGAGCGTGATGAGACCGACCGGCTGCAGGTCTTCCAGCGTGTCGTAGTCGAGGTCGAGCAGATGCGGCGCGATGGAGACAGGAGTACTGGCCGCGACAAACAGGGTGTGGCCATCCGGCTTGGCTTTGGCCGTTGCCGATGCACCGATCGTATTGGAGGCACCCGGACGGTTCTCCACCACCACCGATTCATCGAGCAGCTTTGAGAACTCCTGCGCCACCAAGCGTGCGATGGTGTCGCTGCCGCCACCTGGATTGGCACCCACCACGACCGTCACCGGCCCTTCCGGAAAGTCTTGTGCGACGGCAGGGCCAAAGGCGAGCGCCATCGCGGCGAGAGCGCCCAGCGCTCTCCAGCCTAGCTGCATCAACGAGGTGACTCCCTGAGTTCGAACAGCCGGCTTCGGTTGACCGGCATAGCCATATCAACTGACATTTCAGATGATGTGTCAATACGGCTTCGGGTCGTGCAGGCTTCCTCCGCAGACGCGGCATCAGTTTGGCGGCGGCGCTCCAGAATGCAGAACCGCCTCATGTCTCCCTAAGAGCCTGTTTGAGAATGGG